>JADGOP010000318.1 GCA_017882935.1 Actinomycetota bacterium | reverse complement strand
TCCCCGTCAGCGAGCACGAAGCGCACGATCAGCTGCAGGCGTCCCTGGCCGAAGCCCAGGAGCTCCGCGAGCACTGCGAGGTCCTCGAAGAGGAGATCCAGCAGCTCCGCCGCCGGCTGCAGGACGCGCCCAAGCGCGTCCGCACCCTCGAGGAGCGGTTGCTCGAGACCAAGGGGCAGCTCGCCCAAGCCGTCTCGCAGAACGAGCAGCTCTCCTAAACCCTGCGCGAGGCCCGTGAGCACATCGCCACGCTCCGCGAAGAGGTCGACAAGCTCACGCAGCCTCCGTCGGCCTACGGCACGCTGCTCGGGCTCAACGACGACGACACCGTCGACGTGTTCTCGGGCGGTCGCAAGATGCGCGTGGCCGTGGCGCCGGCGCTGGCGGGCACCCTCGCGCGCGGCCAGGAGGTCGTGCTCAACGACTCGTTCAACGTGGTCCTGGCACGCGGCTCGGAGCCCACCGGCGAGGTCGTCACCCTCAAGGAGCGCCTGGGCGAGGACCGCGCCCTCATCGCGGCGCGCGCCGACGAGGAGCGCGTCGCCGAGCTGTCGCCCGCGCTGCTCGACGTGCCCCTGCGGGCCGGCGACACGCTGATGATGGACGTGCGCTCGGGCCTGCTGCTCGAGAAGCTCCCACGGCCCGAGGTCGAGCAGCTGGTCCTCGAGGAGGTCCCCGACGTCACCTACGCCGACGTGGGCGGGCTCGACGACCAGATCGAGCAGATCGCCGACGCGGTCGAGCTGCCGTACGTGCACGCCGACCTCTACGCCGAGCACAAGCTCCCCGCCCCCAAGGGCATCCTCCTCTACGGCCCTCCCGGCTGCGGCAAGACCCTCATCGCCAAGGCGGTCGCCAACTCGCTCGCCAAGAAGGTGGCCGAGGTCAGCGGCGACAAGGAGGCACGCAGCTACTTCCTCAACATCAAGGGCCCGGAGCTGCTCAACAAGTACGTCGGCGAGACCGAGCGGCAGATCCGCCTGGTGTTCCAGCGTGCCCGGGAGAAGTCCGAGGAGGGCTGGCCGGTCATCGTGTTCTTCGACGAGATGGACTCGATGTTCCGCACCCGCGGCACGGGCATCAGCTCCGACATGGAGTCCACCATCGTGCCGCAGCTGCTGGCCGAGATCGACGGCGTCGAGGCGCTGAAGAACGTCATCGTCATCGGCGCCTCCAACCGCGAGGACCTCATCGACCCCGCCATCCTGCGGCCCGGTCGCCTCGACGTGAAGATCAAGATCGAGCGCCCCGACGCCCAGGCGGCCGCCCAGATCTTCTCGCGCTACCTCAACACCGGGATCCCCATCGAGGCCGACACCATCCAGGTGCTGGGTGGGGGCGACCCCGACAAGGCCATCCGGGTGATGATCGAGGAGACCGTCGCCGAGATGTACCGCACCGACGACGCCAACAAGTTCCTCGAGGTGACGTACCAGAACGGCGACAAGGAGATCATGTACTTCAAGGACTTCTCGTCCGGAGCCATGATCGAGAACATCGTCCGCCGGGCCAAGAAGCTGGCCATCAAGCGTGTCATCGGCGGCGGCAACCGTGGCATCTGCCTCGACGACCTGGTGGCCTCCATCCACCAGGAGTACAAGGAGCACGAGGACCTGCCCAACACCACCAACCCCGACGACTGGGCGAAGATCTCGGGCAAGAAGGGCGAGCGCATCGTCTACGTGCGCACCCTGGTGTCGCGGCACGAGGCCAAGACCGAGGGGGGCCGCTCCATCGAGCGGGTCGCCACGGGCCAGTACCTGTAGGCGCCACGCCCCACCACCCCTCCGAGGTCTGGTCCGAAACCGACCGCCACGGTCGGTTTCGGACCACAGCTCGCCGATCCCGGCCCCGATAGGGTGCGCGGGTGGCCATCCGGAAGTACGTCGGCATCGAGACGGAGTTCGGCATCGTGCACCGCGGTGTCGCCGACTCGAACCCCATCGCGGCCTCCTCCCTGCTGATCAACGCCTACCTGGCCGACCTCGAGCGCTCGGGTGAGGCCGGCGGTCCCAAGGTGGGCTGGGACTTCGAGGACGAGCAGCCCGGCCACGACGCCCGGGGCAGCGCCCCCGAGGGCACCCTGGCGCCCGAGGTCGAGACCCACCTGGTGAACGCGGTGCTCACCAACGGCGCGCGCTACTACGTCGACCACGCGCACCCCGAGCTGTCCACGCCCGAGTGCGCCGACGCCCGCTCGGTGGTGGTCTTCGACCGGGCCGCCGAGCAGATCCTGGTGCAGTCGATGCGCGCCGCGGCGTCGCTGCTGCCGCCGGGCCAGGAGCTGGTGATCCACAAGAACAACTCCGACGGCAAGGGCAACTCCTACGGCTGCCACGAGAACTACCTCATGGACCGGTCGCTGCCCTTCCACCGCATCGTGAGCCACGCCACCGCCCACTTCGTCACCCGGCAGATCTTCACCGGTTCCGGCAAGGTGGGCTGCGAGGCGCTCGGGCTCACGGCTGCCGACGTTCCGTACCAGCTCACGCAGCGCGCCGACTTCTTCGAGGCCGACGTGGGCCTCGAGACCACGCTCAAGCGGCCCATCATCAACACCCGCGACGAGCCGCACGCCGACCCGCAGAAGTACCGCCGGCTCCACGTCATCTGCGGCGACGCCAACATGTCGGAGGTGGCCACCTTCCTCAAGGTCGGCACCACGGCCCTGGTGCTGTCGATGGCGGAGGACGAGCAGCTGCCGCGCGAGTTCCACTTCCAGGCCCCGGTGCGCGCCATGCGCCAGGTGTCCTACGATCTCGAGCTCGGACGGCCCCTCGAGCTGGTCGACGGCACCACGGTCACCGCGCTCGAGGTGCAGTGGGAGCTGCTCGACCGGGCCCGCAAGTACGCCGACAGCCACGGCCTCGAGTCGGTGGGCGAGGAGGCCGGGCGCGCCACCCTCGAGCGCTGGGAGGCGGTGCTCACCGGGCTCGAGGCCGACCCCTCGTCGCTGGCCGACCAGGTCGACTGGGTGGCCAAGCGGCGCATCCTCGACGGCTACCGCGAGCGCCACGACCTCGAGTGGGACGACCCCCGGCTCGCCGCGCTGGCGCTGCAGTACCACGACCTCCGGCCCGACAAGTGCCTGGCGGCCCGCGCCGGGCTGCAGCGCCTCACCACCGATGCCGAGGTCACGGCCGCCATGGTCGAGCCGCCCGACGACACCCGGGCCTGGTTCCGGGGCACCTGCCTGCGCAAGTTCGGGCCGTCGATCGTGGCGGCGAACTGGGACTCGATGGTGTTCGACGTGGGTTCAGATCCTCTGCGTCGCGTGCCGATGATGGAACCCGGGCGCGGTACCCGCGCCCACGTCGGTACGTTGGTGGCAGAGTGCAGCTCGGCCTACGAGCTGCTGCAGAGACTCGGATCGTAAGACGGCCCGCCGCAATCCCGTGGGTCGTGTGGACGGAGGACCCCATGGCTGAACGTGAGCAGAAGCGGAAGGCGGCGCCGGCGACGCGCGAAGCAGAAGAGGTCGCCGAGGCCCCGGCCAAGACCGAGAGCGGCGAGAAGCTCAAGGCCGAGCTCGACGACCTCCTCGACGAGATCGACGACGTGCTCGAGCAGAACGCCGAGGACTTCGTGAAGTCGTACGTCCAGAAGGGCGGCCAGTAGGCCGCAGCAGCAGGCGGGCGGGCGGCCCACCGCGGGCGGTGCCGCGCTCAGTGGTCCTTCGTCGCCTCGTGGACAGCCGGGTCGTCGACGACGAGGCCGGTCACCAGCACCCGCTGGTCCTCGTTGGTCAAGGGGTTCGGGATCTGCCG
>JADGOP010000025.1 GCA_017882935.1 Actinomycetota bacterium | reverse complement strand
CGAGTGCGCCGACGTGGGTTGGTTCGGGCCCGACGACCTCCCGGAGCCCCTGGCCGGCTACTCGCTGTGGGGCGAGCGGGCGTTCGCCGCCATCCGGGGCGAGCCGCTCGACGTGATGTTCGACCGGCCCCGCACACCCCCGTGGCGCTCGTGACCGGCGACCTGCCCACGGCCGTCGAGGTCGCCGAGTCGGTGCGGCGCGGTGAGCGCCGGGCGGTCGACGTGCTCGCCGACGCCCTGGCCCGCATCGACGCGGGGAACGAGGCGCTCAAGGCCTTCGTGGCGATCGACCGCGACCTCGCCGAGCAGGCCGCGGCCGCCGTCGACGCGACCGTGGCGCGAGGCGACGACCCCGGCCCGCTCGCCGGCGTCCCCATCGGCGTGAAGGACCTCGAGGACGCGGCCGGCCTGGTCACGTCTCGCGGATCGCTGCTGTACCGCGACGGCCCGCCGGCCCCCGCCGACTCGATCCACGTGAGCCGACTGCGCGCGGCCGGCGCCGTGCCCCTCGGCAAGACCGCCGCGCCCGAGTTCGGGACCCTCCACTTCACCAAGACCAAGGCGTTCGGCATCACCCGCAACCCGTGGGACCTGGAGCGCACACCCGGAGGCTCGAGTGGGGGTTCCGCCGCCGCAGTGGCCGCCGGGCTGGTGCCGCTGAGCACCGCCAGCGATGGCGGCGGCTCGACCCGGAGCCCGGCCGGGTTCACCGGGCTCGTCGGCCTCAAGGCGAGCTACGGCCGCATCCCGAGCCCGGGACCCGGCAACCGGGGGTCGCTCACCGCGGTGCTCGGCGCGCTCACCACCACGGTGCGCGACTCGGCCCGGCACCTCGACGTGGCCGCCGGCCCCGACGACCGCGACCGCACCTCCCTGCCCCCGGCCGGCGTGACCTACGAGGACGCGATCGAGCGCCTCGACGTGGCCGGCCTGCGGGCCCGATGGTCGCCCGACCTGGGGTTCGCCGCCGTCGAGCCGGAGGTGCGCGAGCTGGTGGGCCTGGCGGCCGAGGCCCTGGTGGCCGCCGCAGGCCTGGTGGTCGACGACGGCCCCGTGGTGCTCACCGATCCCGTGCGGACCTGGCTCAGCGCCGGCGCGGTCGACCTGTGGCTGGAGCTGGAGCCGGGCATGTGGCCCGACCGCGCCGACGACCTCACCGCCTACTCACGTCTCTCGCTCGATGCCACCGCCGACAAGACGGTGCCCGCCTATGCCCGCTCGCTCGTGCACCGGTCCCGGCTCGAGGCCGACGTCGCCGCGCTGTTCGCCGAGGTCGACGTGCTGCTCACGCCGACCACCGCCGTCGCGGCCTTCCCCGCCGGCGGACCGTCGCCACCGGTCATCGACGGCGTCGAGGTGAGCGGCGCCATGTCGGTGCCGTTCGCCATGCTCGCCAACCTGTGCTGGAACCCGTCGATCTCGGTCCCCGCCGGGCTCACCTCCGCCGGCCTCCCCGTGGGCCTGCTCATCACCACCCGCCGTCACCGCGACGACGTGGCCCTCCGCCTGGCCCGCGTCTTCGAGCGGACCCGCCCCTGGCCCCGCTTCGCCTCGCCACGGTCCTAGCCAGCGGTCACCTGGACCGGGATCGGCGGTGGCCATCGATCATGCGTTTGCTGAACCGAAGTGGTTGCCCAGCAACCAGTCCCGTTCAGTGAACGGCAGTCGCTGAGAAGGTGTCGGCCACGATGCGGTGGTCGCCCAAGCGCTGCACCCGTTCGTGGGCTATCCACTGCTCGGCCAGGGCCATCCGAGACGGCACCATCCGAAGGAGGACTCGTGCCAACTGAGCATCATCCCGACGACCAGTTCCACCCACCCACCGATGCCGACCCGTACTGGACAGAAACCTGCTGGTTCACGTTCACGGTCCCTGAGCGTCGCCTCTCCGGGCAGTTGTACCCATTCTTCCGAACCAACCAGCGGGTGCTCTCGGCCGGAGCGTTCTTCTGGGACGAGACGGGCTGCACCCCAACCGACGCGCTCTACGCTCGCCAGTTCTGGCACCTGCCGATGTCCGACCAGCCGCTGACCGACATCCACCTCCCCAACGGGATCTCCTACCGCTGCACCGAACCCCAGCGGCGCTGGGAGGTTGCCTACGACGACCCCGACACCGACGACCCGGCCGAGGCCGTGTCGGTCCGCCTGGCCTTCGACGGCATCGCCCCGCCGCACCATCTGGGCGGTTCACACCTGGACCAGCCCGGACGCTTCCGGGGCACCATCAACCTCTGCGGCGAGCAGATCGCGGTCGACGCCTATGGCTTTCGAGACCGTTCCTGGGGCCCGCGCTCACAATTCGGACTGGGCATCCACGGCACTTCGGCCAGGTGCGGGGGATACAGCTACGCCACGGCGTCGGAGCAAGACGCCTTCCACGCCATCACCATGGACTTCGGCACCGGCAGCCTCGCCATTCATGGCTACCTGCTCCGAGACGGGACCTGGTCCAAGGTCAGATCCGGGACCCGTCAGGTCGTCGACCGAGACCCACACACCGCGCACCCCACCGCGGTCACGGTCGACCTCGTCGATGAGCTGGGACGGACGCTTCACGCCGAAGGTCGCTGTCAGAACTCCATCGGGCTCTACCTCAACCCGAACCTCTACTCGATCAACTGCCTCACCGAATGGTCCTTCGACGGTGTCACCGCCTTCGGAGAAGACCACGACAACTGGAGCGCCACCGGGATCCGCCGATTCCTACGCTCCCGTCGCAGGCGCGGTGCCGCGCCGACGGCCCCAGATCGCCGGCCGGGGCACGAGCTCGGGAGGGAGGGATGACGGCGCACGCACCCCGACCGGCGCGCGGATGGCCTGCCCGGCCGCACCCGGGTCAACCAGAGAAGCTACGGATCAATGATCGGGGTGCTGCTCGCGGAGGAAGCGCTCGATCTCGGCGGTGAGGTCCTTGCCCGGCTGCACATCGTCGTCGTCGGCCTCCTCGTCGAAGTCGCGCTCGAGGCGGCGGACGTAGTCGGCGGTGTCGTCGTCGTCGGCGACGAGCGTGTCGACTTCCTGCTCGTAGACCCGGGCGGCGACCTCGAGCAGGCCGGTGGTGAGGTCGACGCGGAGCAGGCGGGCGGTGCGCTCGGCGAGGGCGAGCGCGGCCTTGGGCGAGGGGGCGCCGGACACGTAGGTCGGCACCGCGGCCCACACCGACATGGAGTCGAGGCCCGCCTCGTTGCACGCCTGGTGCAGCACGCCGACGATGCCCGTGGGCCCCTCGTAGTGCGAGGTGGGGAGTCGTTCGGCTTCGAGCACCTCGAGGTTGGTGCCCGACGCGGTGACCGGGACGGGCCGCGAGTGCGGGATCTCGGCCAGGAGCGCACCCAGGTGGATCACGCGCCCCACCCCCAGCTCGATGGCCAGCTGGGTGATCTCGGCGCAGAAGGTGCGCCACCGGAGCTGCGGCTCGGTGCCGACCAGGAGGATGAGGTCGCCCACGGCGTCGTCGCTGCTGGTGCCCGCGATGTTGGCGGCGAGCAGCTCGACACCGGGCCACTCGATGTGGCGGACCGCGCCGTCGGCCTGGTGGACGCGGGGCCGCGTCTCGGTGAAGTCGTAGAACTCGTCGGGGTCGATCTCCGCGAAGCACTCCGCGTCCCACTGGTCGGCGAAGTACCGGACCGCGGTGGTGGCGGCATCGCCCGCGTCGTTCCAGCCGGCGAAGGCGGTGACCAGTGCAGGTCGGTGCAGCGCGGGACGAGACGACCAGCGCACGTGCTCCATGGACGACCACGCTATCTGGGGTAATAGCCTCGCTGACCGACATGATCGAGATCACCGAATCCACCGAGGTCACCCCCGAACTGGTCGAGGCCTTCGAGCGCCTCACGCCGCAGCTCTCGCGGTCCAACCCGCCGCCCACCTCGGGCGAGCTGGCCGAGATCGCGGCGTCCGAGGCCACCATCCTGCTGCTGGCCCGCGACCCCGAGCGGCAGGGTGCCGACGCCATCGTGGGGTCGCTCACGCTGGCGCTGTTCCGCATCCCCACCGGCCTGCGTGCGTGGATCGAGGACGTGGTGGTCGACGACTCGGTCCGCGGCCAGGGCGTCGGTGAGGCGCTCAACCGGTGCGCCCTCGACATGGCCCGCCTCCGTGGGGCGCGCACCGTCGACCTCACCTCCCGGCCCAGCCGTGACGCCGCCAACCGCCTGTACCGCCGGCTCGGCTTCGAGCCCCGGGAGACCAACGTCTACCGCTACGACCTGTAGCCGGAACGACCGCCGACGGATCAGGCGGGGTCGAGGCGCCAGACCTGGCCCTCGAGGCCCAGGGCGTAGAGCTCGCCGGCTGCATCGGTGCCCAGGGACTCGACGTTGACCGCAGTGTCGGTGTGGGCGAGCCCGGACTCGTCGATGACGGTGCCCTGGCTCGTGCGCGACCCGTCGGACCGCAGGGCGGCGAGGCCCCTGAGACAGAAGTCGGCGAAGACGTAGGCGCCCACGAGGCTCGGGATGGCGTGGCCCCGGTAGACCCAGCCCCCGGTGAGCGCGCAGGCCCCGGTGTCGTGCAGCATCTCGTACAGCGGGGGCACCGACCGTGCGGGGCGCCGCGAGGGCTCGAAGACGCGCGTGCCCTCGTAGCCGCTCCAGCCGAGGTTGGCGCCGGCGCCCTTGCCCGCGGGGATGCGGTCGACCTCCTCGACGGCGCTCTGGCCCACGTCGCCGATCCAGAGGTCGCCGGTACCGGTGTCGAACGTGAAGCGCCACGGGTTGCGGACGCCGCTGATGAAGGTCTCGGGCCGGCCGGCCGACGCGTGGGTGAGGTCGATGCGGAGGATCTTGCTCAGCAGGGTCTTCGGGTTCTGGCCGAACTGGTGCGGGTCGCCCTCGTTGCCGCCGTCGCCGAGCCCGAAGTAGAGGGCGCCGTCGGGCCCGAGCTGCAGGTCGCCGCCCTTGTGGTTGGTCTCGTCGGGCTGGTCGACCGCGAGCACCGGGGTGCCGTGGCCGCCGGCGATCGTGGGCGCCGCGCTGGTCCCACCGACGGGGTACGACACGACTCGGGTGTCGTCGGACTCGATGTCGTAGCTCACGTAGAGGGTGGTGCCCGAGCGGTCGAACGCCAGGCCCAGCAGGCCCTCCTCGCCGGCCGTGGAGACGACGTCGGACAGGTCGAGCAGGGGATGCGCCGTGTCGACGCGGAAGGGGGTGCTGCCGGTGGCCGGGTGGGCGAGCAGCACCTTGCCGGCGCGCTCGGCGATGAACAGCTGGTCCGGGTGGCCCGGACGCGCCAGCAGGACCGTTGGCGCGGCGACGTGGGCCACCTCGGTGAGCTTCACCTGGACCTTGGCCAGCTTCCCGCTCCGGCGCGGCTGGTCGGTCGGCGGGAAGTTCCCGTTCGGCAGGGTCGCCGGCGTGCGCAGCCCGCCCGTGCCGGGCCCGGGCGCCTCGAGCACCGTGGTGACGGGCGCGTCCGTGGTGCCGCCCGCCTTGGTGGTCGAGCCCGCGGCAGCAGGGGTGGTGTCGTGCCCCGCGGTGGAGCAGGCGCCGAGCAGGAGGCCTGCGGCCACCACGGCCAGGCCATGGAGCCACGGCTTGGTGGTCACGAGGGGACCCGCAGGAGCCCTTCCTGCACCACCGAGACGGCGAGGTGACCGTCGTGGGTGTAGATGAGGCCGCGCGCCAGGCCGAGCCCGTCGGACGCGGTTGGCGTGTCCTGGTGGTACAGCAGCCACTCGTCGGCCCGGAACGGCCGGTGGAACCACATGGCGTGGTCGAGGCTGGCCATCATCAGCCGGGACTCGTCGAACTCGCCGCCGTGGGGGAGGAGCGCGGTGTCGAGCAGCGTCATGTCGGACGCGTAGACCAGCACGCAGGCGTGGAGCACGGGGTCGTCGGGGAGTACGCCGTCAGCCTTCAGCCACACCCGCTGGTAGGGCGGGAGCACCTGCTTGCGCTCGGGCGGCGACCAGTCGACGTGGCGGCTGTCGATGGGGCGCGGGCGGGTGTACCACTCGCCGAGCGTGTCGGCCCAGGGCGCCCACCGCTCGGTGAAGGTGGGCAGCAGCTCGGGGGCGGTGACGTCGGCCATCGGCACCTGGTGGTCGAGGCCCTGCTCGGGCACGTGGAACGAGGCCTGCAGGTTGAAGATGGCCTTGCCGTGCTGGATCGCGATGACGCGCCGCGTGGTGAACGAGCGGCCGTCACGGATGCGGTCGACCTCGTAGAGGATCGGCACGGCGGGATCGCCGGGCCGCAGGAAGTAGGCGTGCAGCGAGTGCACGCGGTGGCCGCCGGTGACCGTGCGGGCGGCGGCCACGAGGGCCTGGCCGGCGACCTGCCCACCGAAGACGCGCTGGACGGTCTCGTCGGGGCTCACCCCGCGGAAGATGTTGACCTCGATCGGCTCGAGGTCGAGCAGGGCGACGAGCCGGTCGACGGCGTCCTGGAGCACCGCAGGATTCTGTCAGGGGGTGGGACGGGTCGCGCGCAGCGCGACGCGGGTGCCCTCGTCGGTGAAGGCGAAGTCGGCGCCGGTGCTGAACCGCGTCAGGGTCACGTCGGTGGGCAGCTCGGCGGCCTCGTCCACGCGCACCACGTCCCAGGCGGCGACGACACCCGAGCCGGGGTGCGACTCGACCGGCCGGCAGCGCAGGTGCGGGTCGACGGCCTGCACGATGGCGTCGAGCGCCTCGGCGGCGGGGTCGGCAGCGAGCAGCTGGGGCCAGGTGAGCCCGGTCGGGTCGTCGAGTGCGGGGCCGCCGACCAGGGCGACGTGCAGGGTGCCCGCGTCGGCGTCGAGGTCGACGCGCAGGTCGACGTAGGCGCGGGGCAGGAAGGCCGGGTGCGCGGCCAGCACGGTGGCGGCGTCGGCGAGCGAGGCCCCGAGGCCCAGCGCCGCCTTGAGGCGCGCCGCGGTGACGCCGGCGACGCCCGTGAGCTGGTGGCGGCCCACCTCGGCCGCGGCGGCATCGCCGTGCCGGGCGGCGATCGACAGCAGGCCGGACAGCGACAGCAGGTGGCCCTGGAGCGCCACCTCGTCGGCGATGGCGGCCAGCGTGCCGGCGGAGAAGGAGGTCAGGTCGAGGTCGTCCTCGAGGGCCCCGGCGTAGTCGTGCCGGCCCTCGTCGGTCGCCACCGGCAGCGGCAGTTGCCCCGCGGCCGTGGCGGCCATCACCACCGCGGCGGCCGGTTCGGGGACGGGGTCGGCGTCGGCCTCGATGTCGACGGTCCAGTGGCAGTGCGGGAAGCGGTCGGCCGGGGTGCGCGGTGGGCGGTGCATCGGCCGCATGCGCGCCCGCGGGTTGGTGGCGCACGCGGTGGCGTCGAACGTGGGGTCCTCGATGTGGTGGCACATCGCCACCACGAAGGTGTCGCCCATGGGCTCCACGTCCATCAGCGCGCCGCAGTGGTCGAGCCAGAACTCGCCGTGTGCGTCGTCGTGGACCCGGTAGCGGAAGTCCATGAACTGGGGCGGCGCTCCGATGTCGAGCTGCATGCCCTTGAAGATGGTGGCCACGTCGGTGCCCTGGAAGCCGAGCAGGCGCTGCATGCGCCGGGTGTAGACGGGGCTGGCGCCCATCCACTCGTCGATGGCGATGCCCTGCATCTCGTCGAGGTCCCACGACCCGATGATGTGGGGCATGCTCGCCCGGTCGATGAGGTGGCCGCAGAGCAGGTACTCGCGCACGAGCACCGCCAGCTGGTCGACGGTGGGTGCCGCGGTCACGCCTCCGCGGCCTTGGCGCGGCGGGCGACGAGCTCCTCGACGATCTGGTTGAACTTGGCGGCGCGCGGCCAGCCCGCGTAGTGGGCCAGGAAGAGCACCAGCTCGCGCAGCTCGGACTCGTCGAGCTCGCCGATGTTGGTGGCGCAGTCGAGCTGGAGGCCGACGACGTCGTCGAGGCCCGAGCCCACGAGCAGGCCGATGAGCAGCAGGCGGCGCTCGCGCACCGAGAGGGTGCCGTTGGCCCAGATGTCGCCGAACAGGTGGTCGACGGTGAGCTCCACGAAGGAGCCCTCGACGGGGCCGATGTCCCAGCCGTAGACCTCCTTCATCATCTCCTTGCCACGGGCGCGGCGGGGGTCGTCTTCGGCGGTCATGCTTCCTCCAGGTGGTGCGGGACGCCGAGCGCCGCGGCGAGGCGCGTCGACGCGAGTTGCGCCAGCGGCAGGTCGATGCCGAGCTCGGCACCCAGGTCGAGGGCGTGGTGCAGGTCCTTCTCGCCCAGGTCGCGGGTGTGCACGAAGATGTCGTGGAGGCCGTCGTCGGGCGCGAGCGGCGCGGTGGTGTCGCGCAGCATGATGGCACCCGGGCCGCCGGTGATGGCGTCGGAGTGGCGCACCACCTGACCCAGCTGCACGAGGTCGATGCCCGCGGCCTCGGCCAGGCGCTGGGCCTCGCCGACGGCGGTGAAGGCGGCGAAGTGGAGCAGGTTGCGCGCCAGCTTGGCCTTGGTGCCGGCGCCGACGGGGCCGAGGTGGGCGACGAGGCCGGCCCACAGGGCGAACGGCTCGCGGCAGGCGTCGACCGCCTCTGCGGTGCCGCCCGCCATGACGGCCAGGTTGGCCGAGTGGGCGCCCATGGCGCCGCCGCTGACCGGGGCGTCGATGATGCCCACGTCGTGTGCCGCAGCCGTGGCGGCGAGCTCGACGGCGGTCTCGGGCGAGATGGTGGAGTGGATGGCCACGACCGTGCCGGGCCTGGCTGCCGCGAGGATGCCGTCGGGCCCCGCGACCACGTCGCGGACCTGGGCGTCGTTGAGCACCATCACGGAGATCACACCCGAGGCGGCCGCGACCTCGGCGGGCGTGGCCGCCGCGCGGGCGCCCTTGGCGACGAGGGGCTCCATGGCCTCGGGTCGGGCGTCGAGCACGGTGAGGCCGCCGGGCCAGGCGAGCAGCTTGCGGGCCATGGGCGCGCCGATGTTGCCGAGGCCGATGAAGCCCACCCCGGCGCTGGTGGCGTCGCTCACGAGCGGATCACCTGGCCGCCGTCGACGTTGAAGATCTGGCCGGTGATCCACCCGGCCTCGTCGGACAGCAGGAAGAGGCACATGCCGACCAGGTCGGCGGGCGTGCCCATGCGGGCGAGCGGCAGCTTGGCGGCCATGTCGGTGGCCATGTTGCCGGGGACGACGTCGCGCGTCGCCTGGGTGTCGATGGGCCCCGGGGCGATGGCGTTGACCCGGATGTTCGACGAGCCGAGCTCGGTGGCGAGCTGCTGGGTGAGGCCGTTCACGCCGACCTTCGCCAGGCCGTAGAAGCCCGAGTAGAGCCACGCCGCGGTCGACGACTGGTTGACGATGGCGCCCCCGCCGCGCGCCGCGATGCGCTCGTAGACGGCCCGGGTGCAGACCAGGGCGCCGTCGAGGTTCACCGACATGAAGCGCTTGAAGTAGTCCCAGTCGACGGTGATGAGGAAGTCGAGCTTCATGGTGCCGTAGATGGCGGCGTTGTTGACCAGGTAGTCGATGCCACCGAAGGCGGCCTCGGTGGCGTCGGCCATGGCCGCGGCCGACTCGGGGCTCGAGACGTCGACGGTGACGGCCAGGGCCGTGCCGCCGTCGGCGGTGATGGAGGCTGCCGTCTTCTCGGCGGCGTCGCCGTCGATGTCGGCGACGACGACCGAGGCGCCCTCGGCCGCGAGGGCACGGGCGTAGGCCTCGCCGATGCCCCCGGCGGATCCGGTCACGATGGCGACCTTGCCGGTGAAGCGGTTGGTGCTGTGGGTCATGCTCAGAGCCCTTCTGCGATCGACTTGGTCTCGAGGTACTCCTCGAAGCCTGCTTGCCCCATCTCCCGGCCGATGCCGGACTGCTTGTAGCCCCCGAACGGCACGTCGCCGCTGTACCAGACGCCCCCGTTGACGCTCATGGTGCCGGTGCGCACCTTGCGCGCCACGGCCCAGGCCCGGTCGCGGTCGCCGGAGTGGACCGCGCCCGAGAGCCCGTAGGGGGAGTCGTTGGCGATGCGGACCGCGTCGTCGTCGCCGTCGTGGGGGATGGCGACGAGCACGGGACCGAAGATCTCCTCGCGCGCGGTGCGGGCGCTGTTGTCGAGGCCGACGATCAGCGTCGGCTCGATGAAGAAGCCCTTGGGTCGACCGGCGGGCCGGCCCCCACCTGCGGCGAAGGTGCCGCCCTCGTCGACCGCGAGCTTGAGGTAGCCCTCGATGCGGTCGCGCTGGCGGGCGGACACGACCGGGCCGCACACGGTGCCCGGGTCGGTCGGGTCGCCGGCGCCCAGGGCGCGCATGGTGCCGGCCGTGGCCTCGACCGCCTCGTCGAACTTCGCCCGGGGGACCAGGAGGCGGGTGGTGATGGCGCAGCCCTGCCCTGCGTGGGTGCACGCGGTGAACGCCGCCATGGCCGCCGCCGAGCCGATGTCGGCGTCGTCGAGGACGATGAATGCGGACTTGCCGCCCAGCTCGAGGAACACCCGCTTGATGGTCTCGGCCGCGGCGCCCATGACCTTGCGGCCGGTGGCGGTGGAGCCGGTGAACGACACGAGGTCGACGCGGGGGTCGGCCGACAGCATGGCCCCGAGGTGGTGGTCGGCGGAGGTGACCACGTTCAGGACGCCGGGCGGGATGTCGGTCTCCTCGACGGCGATGCGGGCCAGCGCGCTGGCGCACCAGGGGGTGTCGGGCGCGGGCTTGAGCACGACCGTGCAGCCCGCGGCCAGCGCGGGGCCGAGCTTCGCCAGCGTGATCTGGTGCGGGAAGTTCCAGGGCGTGATGGCGGCCACGACGCCGGCGGGCTCGCGCAGCACCCAGCGCTGCGACCGCATGCCCATGGGGGACGCCTCGCCCAGGTCGACCTTCCAGCCGTCGTAGGACTCGGCCAGGTCGGCCGCGAAGCCGAGGTCGGCCACGGGCGCCTCGAGCTGGGCCCCGGACGTGAGGAACACGGGTGCGCCCACCTCGGCGATGGTGAGGGCGCGCAGCTCCTCGGCGTGGCCCTGCATGGCGTCGCGCAGCTGGCGCAGGCAGCGGGCCCGGAACGCGGGGTCGGTGGTCCAGCTCTCGACGTCGGTGTCGAAGGCGTGGCGGGCGGTGCCGATGGCTGCGTCGAGGTCGGCCGGGGTGCCGTCGGCGGCGGTGCCGAGCACCTCCTCGGTGGCGGGGTTGAGCGTGGTGAAGGTGCCGCGGCTCGCCGCCGGGAGCAGCTTGCCGTCGACGAGCATCACGCCCAGGTCGCCGAGGGACTCGTACCCGGTGGGGGCGCTCACGGCGCGTCCCACAGGCCGACGGGGAGCGTGCCGCGCTCGTAGTGGCCGGGGAGGTCACCGCCGAGCGCCCGGTGCATGCGCTTGGTCATGCCCTCGGACAGGGTGCCGTCACCGATCATCTCCATGAACACCGCGGCAGCGTTGCCGTAGTCGAACCAGTCCCGCTGCCACGACCACTGGAAGTTGCCGGCGTAGCGGAACCAGCTGCCGCCGATGCCGCCGACCTCGTAGTGGCTGCCGTCGGCGCGGGTGGCGTCCGCGACCTGCTTCCAGAAGCCGATCACGTGACCCTTCTGGTCGTCGATGACCACCTCCTGGTACGGGTACTGCCAGCCGTCGAGGCCGCCCATCTCGAGCCCCAGGGCGATGTCGCGGATCTCGTCGCGGCCCACCGCCATGAAGTCGTGCTCGGGGCCGTAGTTCCAGCCGTAGGTGGCGTCCTCGGTGTAGAGGTCGGCCATGGTGCGCCAGTCGCCGGCGGCTTCGGCGTCGCGGTTGGCCTGCAGCCACCGTTCGACCATCTCTTCGAGCTCGGCTCGGGGGAATGCGGGCATGTCAGTCTTCCTCCACAAGGGAAAGGGCGTGGGTGGGGCAGTACTTCACGGCGTTGAGCACGGCGGCGCGCTGCGCCTCGGGTGGGGCCTCGTCGAGCACCTCGACGGTGCCGTGCTTCGGCACCTCGAAGACGTCGGGTGCCTCCGACTCGCAGACGCCGTGCCCCTGGCAGAGGTCGCGGTCGACGGCGATGCGGAAGCCCATCAGCCGGCCACCCGCTCGCGGCGCTGGTAGCGCACCACACAGGGCTGCTGCAGCTGCACGACCATCTTGGAGTGGTCGTTGCGGTAGCTGTCGGCGGGTTGCGCCAGCTCGAAC
>JADGOP010000317.1 GCA_017882935.1 Actinomycetota bacterium | reverse complement strand
CCTGTAGCGTTGCGCCCAAGCGCTGGGGCCGGCCCCAGCACATCGAGACGAGGCGGAACGTCATGGCAGCACGAGGTCGAGTCGGTCGATCCCTCGCGGCGGGGGTGCTGCTCAGCGGAGCGGGCATCGCCATCGGCGCGTCGACAGCCGCAGCCGCCACCCCGGTGTCCAACGAGGTGCAGCTGCGCGCCGCGTTCGCCGACACCACGCAGACCGCCATCACGCTCACGTCCGACGTGACGCTGACCGACTGTGCCGCGGGCGAGCTGAACCGACCGGCCGCCGGTGTGGCGCTCGTGGTCGACGGGGGCGGCTTCACGATCCGCCAGACGTGCGACGGTGCCCGGGTGGTCCACAACCACGGTGCCGCACTCGAGCTGGACAACGTCACGATCACCGGCGGGCGGGAGGACGGCGCCGCGTCGATCGGAAGCGGCGGCGGCATCTACAACGAGTCGGCTGCGCTGCTGACGCTCGACCAGGTGATCGTCACCGAGAACAGCGTGAGCGGCGACCTGGGCGGTCAGGGCGGAGGCGTCGTCTCCAATGGCGCCGTCGCGATCACGCACTCCACCATCAGCTTCAACCGGGCCGTCGGTGGCACCTCGATCTTCGGCGGGCTGGGCGGGGGCGTCCTCGGCGGCACCGTCACCATCACCGACTCGACCATCGCCAACAACGCTGCGGGCGGGGCGGTCACGGGCGGTGGCGACTCGGGCGGCGTCCTGGGCGGTGCATCGGTCGTGGTCGTGCGCTCCACGATCTCCGGTAACACGGCCGAAGCGGGCTCCACCTCGGGGTCCGGCAGCACCGGCGGCATCGCCACCAACGGCAACCTGACCGTCGTGAACTCCACCATCACCGGCAACGCTGCCGAGGGGCCCAACGGCTCGGGCGGTGGCACGGGCGCCGGCGGCACGACCATCTTCGTCTACTCGACGGCATCCGGGAACTCGGCGGTCCAGGGCAGCGCCAACATCCGCTTCGACGGCGAGAGCCACGACGTGGCCTTCGCCTCGGTCATCGTGAACCCCCTCGGCGGCGCCACGAACTGCGGCGGGGGCGCGATCGGCAGCTCCGACGGCGACAACTACTCCGACGATGCGTCGTGTGGCTTCACGAACACCGCTCAGGGCGACCGGCAGTCGGCCGCCGACCCGCTGCTCGGTGCGCTCGCCGACAACGGCGGACCGACCCACACGATGCTGCCGCAGCCGGGGAGCCCCCTCCTCGACGCGGTCGCCACCGCCGACTGCCAGGCCGGCAGCGCATCCGGTGTCACCACCGACCAGCGCGGCATCACCCGGCCACAGGGCACGGGCTGCGACATCGGCGCGGTCGAGGTGTTCGTGGCGGCGGCGACGACCACCACCACCACAGTCGCCGGGGCCTCGACCACCACCGTGGCCGGTGGCAGCACCACCACCGTTCCCGGCACGGCGGCGCCGGCCACACCCGTCGACGCCCAACCCACCTACACCGGCTGACCCTGCCCCTCGTCCTTCGGCGCTAGAGTTTCTGACGACCCGTCAGGACTGAGCGCTGCGCCCGCCGCTCCGCGAGTGGTGGGCTGCGAGGAGCACCCGTGGACTTCGACTTCACCGCCGAGCAAGTGGCCTTCCTCGAGGAGGTCGAGGCGTTCCTCGACGCCAACGACGACCCCGACGTGTTCGACGTGACGCGCGAGAACATGGCGCAGATCGTCGACACGCCGAAGCGCCGGGCCTTCATGGCCAGGCTCGGCGACAAGGGGTGGCTGGGGCTGACCTGGCCCAAGGAGTACGGCGGGTCCGACAGCGAGGGCGTCTACGAGTTCCTGCTGAACGAGGCCCTCGCGGCCCGCGGCGGCCCGCAGATCGGCAAGGGCGTCGGCATCATCGGCAAGACGCTCATCGCGCAGGGCAGCGACTTCCTCAAGGACGAGTTCCTGCCCAAGATCCTCCGCAACGACGTCGAGTTCGCCGTCGGCTACTCCGAGCCCAACGCCGGCTCCGACGCCGCCTCGATGAAGCTCAAGGCCGTGCCCCACGAGCAGGACGGCAAGAAGGGCTGGCTGCTCAACGGCCAGAAGACGTGGACCACCTCGGCCCACTTCGCCGAGTGGTACTGGCTCGGCACGCGCACCGATCCGAACAACAAGCACCACGGCATCACGCTCATGCTCGTGCCGCTCGACCAGCCCGGCGTGACCATCAACGGCATCTGGACGATGGGCGACGAGCGCACCAACGAGGTCTTCATCGACAACGTGTTCGTGCCCGACGAGTACGTCGTCGGCGACGTGAACAGCGGCTTCCAGTACATCAGCCAGGCCCTCGACCTCGAGCGCTTCACGATGTTCACGTTCTCGCCCATGAAGCAGCGCCTGGACGTGCTGGTCGACTACGTGCAGACCACGGAGCGCGACGGCGAGCCCCTCAAGGACGACCCGGTCACCCGCGCCCGCATCGCCCACCTCGCCACGGAAGCCGAGGTGGCCCGCGTGATGGGCCTCAAGGTGGTCGCCGAGTCGATGAAGGGAGAGCGGGCCAACAAGGCCGGCGGCGCCAAGGTGCCCCCACCCACGGTCGAGTCCTCGGAGTACAAGCTCTTCGCGACCGAGTTCTCCAAGCGCCTCGCCGACGCCTCGATGGACATCGGCGGGCCGGGCAGCCAGCTGCGGGTGCGCACGCCCGACGCCCCCATGGAGGGGCGCTCCGAGTCGACCTACCGCTACACCGTGATCGACACCATCGGTGGCGGCGCGTCGGAGATCCAGAAGAACATCATCGCCCGGCGTGGCCTCGGCCTCCCGAAGAACTTCTGACCGCCGGCCCCGGACCACCCGCAGCCATGACCACGCCCATGCTCGCCGGCACGACCGTCCTCGACCTCTCCTCGGTCGGGCCGGCCACGCGCGCCTCGAGCCTGCTCGCCGACTACGGGGCGCGGGTGGTGAAGGTGGCTCCGGTGCCCCGCGACGCGGGGGTGCAGATCACCCCGCCCCACTACGCCTACAGCGGCCACCGGGGCATCGAGCGGGTGCAGCTCGACCTCAAGTCGCCCGACGGCAAGGACGCGTTCCTGCGGTTGGCCGCCCAGGCCGACGTGGTCATCGAGTCGTTCCGCCCCGGTGTGGTGGCCCGCCTCGGCATCGGCTACGACGACGTGCAGGCCGTCAACGCGGGCATCGTCTATTGCTCCACCAGCGGGTTCGGCCAGGACGGGCCCTTCGCCGCGTGGGCGGCCCACGACCTCAACTACCAGGCCATGGCCGGCGTCCTCGACTGCGGCGAGCGGGCCCCGGGCGACAAGCCTGCGCTGCCCGGCGCCACCTTCGCCGACAGCGCAGGCGGCGGCATGCAGGCCGTGATGGCCATCCTGGCGGCGCTGGTGCGGCGCGGCGCCACCGGTGAGGGCGCCTACCTCGACGTGTCCATCGTCGAGGGCGTGCTCTCGCTCACCTCGCTCTACATCGACGAGTACCTCGCCACGGGTGCCGTCCCGGGGCCCGGACACAACATCCTCACCGGCCGCTACGCCTGCTACGACACCTACCAGTGCGCCGACGGCGCGTGGGTGGCCGTCGGCGCCATCGAGCCCGCGTTCTACCGCAACCTCTGCCGGGTGCTCGGGTGCGACGAGCACGCCGACGGCCAGCTCGACGACGCGCGGCAGCCGGCCATCCGCGCGGCCTTCACCGCGGCGTTCGCCTCGAAGCCACGCGCGGAGTGGCTGCACGCCGCGCTCGGCGCCGACACCTGCATCAGCCCGGTGTGGTCCGTCCCC
>JADGOP010000316.1 GCA_017882935.1 Actinomycetota bacterium | reverse complement strand
GAACACCTCCGCGTCGAGCTCGACGAGGCGGCTGATCAGCTGGGGCAGCACCTGCCGCTCGTCGACGACCACCTCGAGCCCGTTGGGCAGGGCATGGACCAGCTGCACGCCGCGCATGCCCCGGGCCGCGGCGACGAGGTCGTCGGTGGGTGCGCCGCCCAGGTCGATCTCGGTGGGCAGGCCGCGCCACAGCCCCGACGCCAGCTCGCTGGGCCGGCCGAAGGCGTGCAGGCGGCCGTGGCTGAGCACCGCCATGCGGTCGGCGAGCTGCCCCGCTTCGCCGAGGAAGTGCGTGCACAGCACCACCGTGCGGCCGTGCTCGGTGGCCAGCGTCCCGATGAGGTCGACGACGTCGCGGATGGCCGACGGGTCGAGGCCGGAGGTGGGCTCGTCGAGGAACAGCACCTCGGGCTCGTGCAGCAGCGCCCGCGCCAGCGCGATGCGCTTGCGCTGCCCGGTCGACGCCCCCCGCACCGGCTCGTCGGCGCGGTCGCTCATGCCGAAGCGCTCGAGCATCTCGCCGATCCGGCGTCGGGCCAGCTGGTCGTCGAGGCCCCGGATGCGTGCCGTCGCGAGCAGGTTCTCGACAGCCGTGAGGCGCTCGTCGAGCCCCGCGTGCTCGGTGAGCACGCCCGTGTGGCGCCGCACCTCGTTGGGGTCGACCTCGGGGTCGACGCCCAGCACCTTGGCCCAGCCACCGTGGGGGCGCAGCACCCCGTTGAGCAGCCGGACCGTGGTGGTCTTGCCCGCGCCGTTGGGGCCGAGCAGGGCCAGCACCTCGCCGGGCTCGACGCGCAGCGTGAGGTGGTCGAGCGCGACACCGCTCGGGAAGTGGCGGGTCAGCTCGTAGGTCTCGATCGCTGGGTTGCTCAACACGTCTCCGGCCGGCGGCGCCGCCCCCGATGGGCGTCGAGTGGCCAGTCTGCCCATCGGCGCGCGGGTTGACGTACCTGAGCGCCACGCGGGCAATCGAGGCACCGGTCTGGTCCACAGGGCAACATAGGAGGCTGTGAACCTCGCTTCGATCCTCGACGAGCACCCGTCCGACGACGTCGCGCTCATCAGCCGTGCGCAATCCACCACGTACGGCGAGCTGGCGGCGCAGGTCGGAGGGCTCCGCGGCGGCCTCGTCGAGCTGGGCATCCAGCCCGGCGACCGCGTGGGGATCGTGTGCGCCAACAACTGGTACTTCGTCACCGCCTACCTCGCCGTCCTGGGCATCGGTGCGGTGGCCGTGCCGCTCAACCCGCTCAGCCCGGCGCTCGAGCTCGAGAGCGAGCTGGCCACCGTCGAGGCCCGTGCGGTGGTCGTGGGCCCGTCGGGCCACAAGTGGCTGGCCGACCTCGACCGGACCGCGGTGCCGAGCCTGGAGGTCCTCGTGGCCAGCGAAGGCGCCGACTGCGACGGGGTCGTCACGCTCGACGACCTCGTGGCGCACGACCCGGTGCCGGTGGTTCCCCGCGACGCCTCCGACTTGGCGGTGCTGGTGTTCACCAGCGGCACGGCGGGGCGGCCGAAGGCGGCGATGCTGTCGCACGGCAACCTGCTCGCCAACATCGACCAGGTCAACGCCAGCGAGGACCGGCGCCAGACGGCGGCCGACGTGAGCTTCGGGGTGCTGCCCCTGTTCCACATCTTCGGGCTCACGGTGGTGCTCGGCTGCACGCTCGAGGCCGGGGGCACGGTGGTGCTCGTCGAGCGCTTCGACCCGGCGTCGGCGCTCGAGACCATCGACCGCTACCGCGTCACGGTGGTGGCGGGCGCGCCGGGGATGTGGACCGCCTGGGCGAACCTGCCCGACGCGCCCGCCGACGGCCTGCGCACCGTGCGACTGGCCACCTCCGGCTCCGACCGGCTCCCCGCCGAGATCGCCACCCGCATCCTCGACCGCTTCGGGGTGACCATCCACGAGGGCTACGGCCTCACCGAGGCCTCACCCGTCGTCACCTCGTCGACGGGCCAGCAGCCCCACTTCGGCTCGGTGGGGCTGCCCCTGACGGGCGTCACCATCCGCCTGGTCGACGTCGACGGCGAGGACGCGCTGGTGGGCGACTCCGGAGAGATCTGGGTCAAGGGCGACAACGTGTTCCAGGGCTACTGGGAGGACCCCGAGGCCACGGCCGCGGTGCTCACCCCCGACGGCTGGCTGCGTACCGGCGACATCGCCGTGGTCGACGACCAGGGCTACCTCGAGCTGGTCGACCGCGCCAAGGACCTCATCATCGTCTCGGGCTTCAACGTCTACCCGGCAGAGGTCGAGGACGTGCTCATAGAGCATCCCGGCGTCGAGGCCTGTGCGGTGGTGGGCGTGCCCCACCCGTACTCGGGCCAGGCCGTGAAGGCCTACGTGGTCGTGGCGCCGGACCGGTCCTACGAGGAGGACGAGATCATCGCCTGGTGCGCCGACCACCTGGCCCGCTACAAGTGCCCCGAGAAGATCATGTTCGTCGACGAGCTCCCGCACGGGCTCTCGGGCAAGGTGCTCCGCCGCGAGCTGACCTGAGGCGCGAGCGTGCCCCCGGGTGAGCTCCCGGTGGCGATCCTTCCCTTGTGAACAAGCGCACATGAGGGATAGGGTCCGCGCGACCAGTTTGGACAGGCCGCCGTGCCGTTCCCAGGGACCACCACCATGCCTGACCGCCCGCGTCGCATCCCCGAAGCCACCGTCACCCGGCTGCCGATCTACCTGCGGATCCTCAGCGAGCTGGGGGGCGAGCGCGGCGCCACGGTGTCGTCGGAGCGGCTGGCCGAGCTGGCCGGCGTCAACGCCGCCAAGGTGCGCAAGGACCTGTCCTACCTGGGCAGCTACGGCACCCGCGGGGTGGGCTACGAGGTCGAGTACCTGCTGTTCCAGGTCAGCCGCGAGCTGGGCCTCACCCAGGACTGGCCCGTCGTCATCGTCGGCGTCGGCAACCTCGGTCGGGCGCTCGCCGACTACGCCGGCTTCACGTCACGGGGCTTCCCGGTCGTGGCGCTGATCGACGACGACCGCAGCAAGATCGGCACCGAGCACGTGGGCCTCACCGTCCAGCCCGTGGCCGACCTGCCGCGCGTGGTGGTCGAGAGGGCGGTCACCATCGGCGTGGTCGCCACGCCGCCCGGCGCCGCGCAGGAGGTCACCGACCGCCTGGTGTCGGCCGGGGTCACGGCGATCCTCAACTTCGCCCCCACGGTGCTGACCGTGCCCGAGGGCGTGTCGCTGCGCAAGGTCGACCTGGCCCTCGAGCTGCAGATCCTGAGCTTCTACCAGCAGCACCGCGAGTCGGCACCGTCGGCCTCGCCGGCCCGGCGGACCTGAGCCCGGCCATGGCCATCGACGGTCCGTCCTACCCGGTGAACCTGGTGCTTGCCGGGCGGCGGGTGCTGGTCGTCGGTGGGCGCCGCATCGCGGCCCGCAAGGCCCAGGGCCTGGTCGACGCCGGTGCCCGGGTCCACGTCATCGCCCTCGAGGTCGGTCCCGAGATGGAGGAGCTGGCGGCACGGCACGGCGTCGTCATCGAGCAGCGGGCCTACGAGCCGGGCGACGTCGAGGGGTACTGGCTGGCGGTCGAGGCCACGGGCGACCCGGCGGTCGCCGCCCGGGTGGCGGCCGACGGCGAGGAGGCCCATGTCTGGGTCAACGCCGCCGACCAGCCCGAGCAGTGCAGCGTCACCCTCCCCGCGGTCGTGCGCCAGGGCGCCCTCACCGTGACCTTCTCCACGGGTGGCGCCAGCCCGGCCGTGGCCTCGTGGTTGAGGGCCCGGGCGGAGCACGAGTACGGCCCCGAATACGCCGAGTTG
>JADGOP010000315.1 GCA_017882935.1 Actinomycetota bacterium | reverse complement strand
GCCGGCACCCTCGCCGGGGCGCAGCCGCCCCCACCCCCGCCGAGCTCGTGGGCATCTCGCGCCGATGCCGACGTGGCCATCTGGCACCTCGCCCAGGAGCCGGGCGCTTCCTGGGCGCTGCCGCCCGCGGCCGGCGCCGACACGATCCGCACCCTCTACGTCTTCGAAGGCGCGGTGCACATCGGCGAGCACCGGCTCGAGGCGTCGAGCGGCGTGGTGCTGCGCACCGACGAGCCGGTCGAGGTCACCGCGGGGCCCGCGGGGGCCGAGGCGCTCGTGCTGCAGGGCCGGCCCATCGGTGAGCCGGTCGCCCAGTACGGGCCGTTCGTGATGAACGACGAGGCGGGCGTCGAGCAGGCCTTCGGCGACTACCGGCGCACCGGGTTCGGCGGCTGGCCGTGGCCGACCGACGACCCGGTCCACCCCCGCGACGCCGGCCGCTTCGCCCGCCACGCCGACGGTCGCGTCGAGCACCCCGAAGCGGCCGACCAGCCCTCCTAGGCCTCCCAACCTCCCGTTCTACGAGCGGAAAGCGTCGCTGGGCGACGCTTTCCGCGCGTAGAACGGGACAGCGAGGGTGGGCCGTCAGGTGGGAGGGGCCCAGCTGGGTCGACGCTTGCCGAGGTAGGCGGCCATGCCCTCGGCCGCCTCCGGGCCGCCGAACCGCTCGGCCGACCGCGCCGCGGTCACCTCGAACGCCTCCTCGGTGGACAGGCCGGGCACCTCGTGGACGAGGCGCTTGGCCTCCCCGAGCGCCTCGGGCCCGCCGAGCTTGAGGTCGGCGACGACCTCGGCGACCGCAGCGTCGAGCTCCTCGGCCGGCACCGCCCGGGTGACGAGCCCCAGCTCTGCGGCACGTGTGGCGGCGAAGCGCGTGCCCCGCAGGAAGACCTCCATGGCGTCGCCACGGCGCATCTTCGGGAGGCACACGACCGAGATGATCGCGGGGATGACCCCGACGCGGACCTCGGTGAACCCCAGCAGCACGTCGTCGCGGGCAAGGGAGATGTCGCAGGCCGCGGCAAGGCCCACCCCACCCGCGACGGCGTGGCCGTCGATGCGCCCGACCACCGGCGTCGGTGACGCCAGGATGGCGCGCAGCAGGTCGTCGAAGCCCCGGGCCCCGGGCGCCGCGCTGCCCGCCGCGGCCTGCTCGGAGAGGTCGGCGCCGGCGCAGAAGACCCGCCCGGTGTTGGTGAGCACCACCACCCGGACAGCCGGGTCGGCGTTGGCGGCCTCGAGGGCGTCGAGCAGGCCTCCGATCACCGCCCGGTTGAGGGCGTTGCGGTTGGCCTCGTCGGTGAGCGTGAGGGTGGCGACACCGTCGGCAACCTCGGATCGCACGGCGGGCGGGGAGTCGGGCTGCGCGGCGCTCATGGGGCCGACGATAACATTGACGCTCTGAGATTACCGACGTAGGGTCCGCCGGCATGACGCCGACGCCAACCCTGCTGGCTGCGCCGCTGCGCTCCACGCTCGACACGGCCAGCGAGATGTTCGAGAAGAACCGCACCGATGTGCTCGAGCAGCTCGACGTGATCGATGCGCTGCTCGACGAAGCCGAGGCCGGGGGTGGCCCCGCCCGCATGGACCGGCTGCGGGCGGCCGGCAAGCTCCCCGTCCGCGAGCGCATCGCCCACGTGCTCGACCCCGACAGCCCCTTCCTCGAGATCAGCCCGCTCGCCGCCTACGACTCCGACTACGCCATGGGCGGGGGCATGATCGTGGGCATCGGCGTCATCGCCGGCACCGAGTGCGTGATCCTGGCGAACGACCCCTCGGTCCTCGGCGGGGCGCTCACGCCCTACGCCCTCAAGAAGTGGAACCGGGCCCTCGAGATCGCCCGCGACAACCACCTCCCCTACGTCAGCTTCGTCGAGTCCGCGGGGGCCGACCTGCGTGTCGACACCGGCGGTGGGCGGCGCGTTCAGGTCGAGCACTTCGCCGAGAGCGGTCGCTTCTTCTACGACCTGATCCAGCTCTCGCAGCTGGAGATCCCCACGGTGTGCGTGGTGTTCGGCTCCTCCACGGCCGGGGGTGCCTACCAGCCGGGGCTCAGTGACTACACCATCGTGGTGAAGGAGCAGTCGAAGGTGTTCCTCGCCGGGCCGCCGCTCGTGAAGATGGCCACCGGCGAGGACAGCGACGACGAGACCCTCGGCGGCGCCGACCTGCACGCGGAGGTGTCCGGGCTCGGCGACTACTACGCCACCGACGAGATGGACGCCATCCGCATCTGCCGCGAGGTCGTGTCGCACCTGAACCGCCACAAGCCCGGTCCGGCGGCAGCGGTCGAGGTGGAGGCGCCGCAGTACGACGCCGACGACCTGCTCGGCATCGTCAGCCGCGACCTCAAGTCGCCCGTCGACGTGCGCGACGTGATCGCCCGGGTGGTCGACGGGTCGCGCTTCGAGGAGTTCAAGCACCGCTACGGGCCCACGTTGGTGTGCGGCTGGGCGTCGCTCCACGGGACGCCCGTGGGTGTCCTCGGCAACAACGGCGTGATCTACCCGGAGGCCGCCGAGAAGGCCGCCCACTTCATCCAGCTGTGCAACCAGATCGACGTGCCGCTGATCTTCCTGCAGAACGTCACCGGGTACATGGTGGGCCGCGACTACGAGGCCGCCGGCATCATCAAGAAGGGCTCGCAGATGATCAACGCGGTGGCCAACTCCACGGTCCCGCACCTCACGGTGATCATCGGCTCGTCCTACGGCGCCGGCACCTACGGCATGTCGGGTCGGGCCTTCGGCAACCGCTTCACCTTCCTGTGGCCCACCGCCAAGATCGCGGTGATGGGCCCCAAGCAGATCGCCGGCGTGATGTCGATCGTGCGGCGCGGCCAGGCGGCACGCAAGGGCGAGGTGTTCGACGAGGACGAGGACGCCCAGGTCGTCGCCATGGTCGAGGCGGTGCAGGAGGAGGGCTCGCTGGCCCTGCGGGCCACGGGTGCCATCAGCGACGACGGCATCATCGACCCGCGCGACACCCGCACGGTGCTCGGCCTGTGCCTGTCGGTGGTCCGCAACCGACCGGTCGAAGGGGCTCCCGGCTACGGGGTGTTCCGGCTGTGAGCACCCGCACCATCTCCTCGGTCCTGGTGGCCAACCGCGGCGAGATCGCCCGCCGCGTCTTCCTCAGCGCGCGGTCGATGGGGCTGCGCTGCGTGGCCGTCTACGTCGCTGCCGACGTCGACGCGCCGTTCGTGCGCGATGCCGACGAAGCCGTCCGGCTGACCACCGGCTACCTCGACGGCCCCGCCGTCGTCGCCGCGGCGCTGGCGTCCGGCGCCGATGCGGTCCACCCCGGCTACGGCTTCCTGTCCGAGAACGCCTCCTTCGCCCGGGCCGTCACCGACGCGGGGCTGGTGTGGATCGGGCCCACCCCCGAGGTCATCGACGCCATGGGCGACAAGATCGCGGCCAAGCAGGCGGCGGTCGCGGCCGGGGTGCCCACGCTTCCCTCCGCCGACGACCTCGGCGACGCCGCTCGGGTCGGGTACCCGTTGCTCGTCAAGGCGGCGGCCGGCGGCGGGGGCAAGGGCATGCGGATCGTCGGCGAGCCGGCGCGGCTCGACGAGGCCGTCGCCGCCGCGCGTCGCGAGGCGCAGGCGGCGTTCGGCGACGACCGGGTGTTCCTCGAGCGCTACGTGGCCCGCTCCCGTCACGTCGAGATCCAGATCCTGGGCGATGCCCACGGCGGCCTCGTCCACCTCGGCGAGCGCGAGTGCTCCATCCAGCGCCGCCACCAGAAGATCATCGAGGAGTCCCCGTCGCCCGTGGTCGACGAGGCGATGCGCGCGGCCATGGGCGACGCCGCC
>JADGOP010000314.1 GCA_017882935.1 Actinomycetota bacterium | reverse complement strand
CGAGGCGGGCGAAGCCGCCGAGCAGCCACAGCGTGATGCCCTCGACCTCGATGCCCTCGTGCCGGGCCACGAGCGAGTGGCCCATCTCATGCGCCAGCAGGGAGGCGAAGAAGAGGAGCGACGCCACGACGCCCGCGGCCCAGTAGGCCGCCGAGCTGTGTCCGGGCGCGTCGATGGGGAAGCGGTTGGTCGCGAGCAGCCAGGTGTAGAGCGCCGCGACCACCAGCACGCTCCAGCTGAACCCGATGCGGATTCCGGCGATTCGCCCCAGGGGCACGTCGCGTTCCATGTGCCGCCGAGGCTACCGGTGCGGGCCCCGGAGCAGCCGGGCCGACCTACGCCGGCTCGGTGACGAAGTCGATGAGCTGCTCGACGGCGCCGATGAGCTGGGGCTCGAGCTGCGTCCAGTCGTCGACCGCGCCCAGCAGCCGCTGCCAGAAGCGCGCGGGCTCCTCGTTGCTGCCGATGGCGGCAAGCAGGCCCTCCTTCCATGGCTGCCCGCGGGGGACCTCGGGCCACGCCGAGAGGCCGATGACCCCGGGCTTCACCGCCTGCCAGATGTCGACGAAGGGGTGACCGGTGATGAGCACGTCGGGGTGGTCGATCGTGGCCGCCAGCCGCTGCTCCTTGGACCCTTCCACGAGGTGGTCGAGCAACACGCCGAGGCGCCGGCCGGGGCGGGGCCCGAAGCCGCGCACCACCTCCTCGAGGTGGTCGGCGCCCTCGAGCAGCTCGACCACCACGCCCTCGACCCGCAGGTCGTCGCCCCACACGCGCTCGACCAGCTCGGCATCGTGGCGACCCTCGACGAGGATCCGGCTGGCCCGGGCCACGCGCGCCGTCGCCCCGCTGGCCGCGACCGAGCCCGACGCGGTCTGGGTGGGCGCCGCGGGAGCCCGCTCGGGCCGCGGGCGGACGAGGGTCACGAAGCGGCCGTCGACCTCGAACGCGCCCTTGGCCGTGCGCAGCCAGTGCTCGGCACCGCGGCGGTCGCGCACGAGCACCCGGTCGTCGAGCGCCTCGACCACCGTCGCCACCAACGGCGCACCCCGCTGCTTGACGACGAGCCCCGGTGTCGCCGGCACCTCGGGATAGGTCACCAGCGGCCGGCGCGGCCCGTCGAGGTCGATGGGGCCCGCCAGGATGCCGGGGTCGGGGCGGCGCGACGTGGGGCTCACGGGTCCCGACGGTACCGGGTCGCCACTCCCGTACCCTCGCGCGCCGTGATCCTCGTCGACGCCCAGGGCCTCACCGCCAGCCGCCCCGGCCGGCCCCTGTACGCCGACGTGTCGTTGACGCTCTCGTCGGGCGACCGCCTCGCGGTGGTGGGGCTCAACGGCTGCGGCAAGTCCACCCTCCTGCGCCAGCTGGCCGGGCGCGTCGAGCCCGAGGCTGGCACGCTGCGCCGCGGCCGTGGGACCCGGGTGGTGATGCTCGACCAGGATGCGCCGCTGCCCGAGGGCACCGTCCGCGAGGCGGTCGGCGGCGGGTGGGAGGGCGAAGCCGTCATCGACCGCCTGGGCCTCGGCGACCGTCTCGACGTGCCGGTTGGCGAGCTGTCGGGCGGGCAGGGCAAGCGCGTGGCGCTCGCCCGTGCGCTGGCCGAGGTCGGGGCGCCCGGCGCGGCGCACGACGACGCGGTGCTGCTGATCCTCGACGAGCCGACCAACCACCTCGACATCGATGCCATCGCCTGGCTCGAGGAGCGGCTGGCCCTCCATCGCGGCGCCCTCGTCCTCGTCACCCACGACCGGCACGTGCTCGATCGCGTGACCACCCGCATCGTGGAGCTCGACCGGGGCAACGCGCACGTGCACGAAGGCGGCTACGCGTCCTACCTCGAGGCCCGTGCCGAGCGGGCCGAGCGTGAGGCGCAGTCCGAGGAGGTGCGGCGCAACCTGGCCCGCCGCGAGCTGGCGTGGCTGCGACGCGGCGCCCCCGCCCGCACCCGCAAGTCGAAGTTCCGCGTCGAGACTGCGACCACCCTCGTCGAGGGCCAGCGCCAGGCGGCACCGCGACCCGGCGAGCTCGACCTGGCGTCCGCGGCGCGGGTCGACCCCAACGCCACCCGTGGCCAGGCCGGCTACACCGCCACCGCCAAGCGGGCCCGCTACGGCACCCCCCGCCTGGGCGACGCCGTGGTCGAGCTGCACGACGTCGGGCACCGCTACGACGGCGGCGAGTGGCTGTTCCGCAACGTGAACGTGCTCCTCGAGCCCACCGAGCGACTCGGCATCGTGGCGCCCAACGGTGCCGGCAAGTCGACCCTGCTCGACATCATCGCCACCCGGCTGGTGCCCACCGAGGGTCGCGTCGTCACCGGGCCCACGGTGCAGCTCGCCTACCACGACCAGCGGGGGCCGGCGCTCGACCCCGCGGTGCGCGTGCGCGACGCCGTCGCCGGGCCGCACCGTGTGCCCGACCCGGCCGACGCCAAGCTGCTCGAGCAGTTCTGGTTCGACACCGACGCCCAGTTCGCACCGGTGGGGCTGCTGTCGGGTGGCGAGCGGCGGCGGCTCCAGCTGCTGCTGACCCTGGCGTCACGACCCAACGTGCTCCTCCTCGACGAGCCCACCAACGACCTCGACCTCGACACGTTGCGGGTCCTCGAGGAGTTCCTCGAGGA
This sequence comes from Actinomycetota bacterium, assembly GCA_017882935.1. Lineage (GTDB taxonomy): Bacteria > Actinomycetota > Acidimicrobiia > Acidimicrobiales > Iamiaceae > JADGOP01. Next base: position 1,197 of record JADGOP010000314.1, on the reverse strand, counting down.
CTGGCCGGGCGCCCTGGTCGTGGTCAGCCACGACCGCGCCTTCCTCGAGCGCACCGTCGCCGACGTGCTCGTGCTCGACGGCTCCAAGCGGGTGGCCCGGCGGCCCGGCGGCTATGCGGCGTGGGAGGCCGAGCGGCGCGCGGCCCGGCGCACCGGTCGCGTCCCCGCCGCGCCGGTCGCGGCCGCGACCGCATCAGGCGAACGCCCGGCAGGCGTGGCCGGGCCCGCACCCGTGGATCGCGCCGAACCCGGCGAGCAGCCGGCAACGAAGCGCTCGGCGAGCACCTTGCGCCACCTCCTGAAGGAGGCCGAGCGCGACGTGCGGCGGCTCCAGCAGCGCCACGACCGCCTCGCGGTCGAGGTCGACGACCCCGCCACCGTGGCCGACCACGAACGCCTGGCCGGCCTCGGCAGGGAGCTCGCGGTCGTGGCGACGGAGCTGTCCGAGGCCGAGGACCGCTGGCTGCAGCTCACGCTCGAAGCCGAGTCGTGACCGGGAGGTGGGCGGTCAGCCCAGGGGGTGGGGCGCCGCTTCCGCGATGAGCTGGTGCAGCACACCGTGGACGTGCGCCGGCGTGAGGCCGATGGAGCGGCCGAGCTGCTCGAGCGTGGCGTGGTTCGTCGGGCTGAGCCGGCCGCTCGCGAGGGCGACGCGCCCCGACGTGAGCAGGTAGTGCTCCTTGCCCGCCGGCTCGAAGTCGTCGGCGAGGTGCTCGGCGGCCGCGCTGAGCTGGGTCAGGTCGATGGCTCGGAGGTCGGCGTCGAGGTGGGTCTCGCTGTAGTGCGTGGCGCCGGTGCTGCGCACCGCGGCGATGGCGGCCTGACGTGACGGCTGGTGGTGCGGGTCGTCGTCGAGCACCATCGAGCACACCGAGAGGCGCATCGCCCACTGCAGGCGTGACGCCAGGTCGGAGGTGGTGGGGGTGTGCAGCACGCGCTCGTTGAAGGTGCGGTGGCAGCTGTGGCACTCGTAGGTGTCGCCCACCGCGTTGAGCGGGACGAGCGGCACGAAGAACAGCGTGAACCAGCGTTTGGCCTGCTTGTGCGCGTACTTGCGATCGCCGCCACAGGACGGGCAGAAGAAGGTGCCCTGGTCGAGCACTCGCCATCGGATCCGGATACCGAGGATGAGCATGCTGCGTTCCTTCAGCTGGGTCGTGGGAGGACCGGCGGGGAGAACCGCACGATGACGTCCCA
>JADGOP010000313.1 GCA_017882935.1 Actinomycetota bacterium | reverse complement strand
AGCGAGTCGATCGCGCCGTGGCCCACGGCGATGCGGACCGTGCCCGGCTCGGCCTCCGCCGCGTGGGCCCGGGCCTGGGCGACGAGGTCGGTGAGGGGCCGCTTGTTGACCCACGGGGCGGCCAGGAGCTCGACCCCCGGGGCCACCTCGACCACGCCGGCCTCGTGCAGCACCACCACGTTGGGCGGGCAGTGCTCGAGGAAGGTGGGCGAGCGGAAGACCGAGGCGGCGTCGAGCGGGTCGTGGTTGCCGGGGAGGAGGTAGAAGGTGACCTCGGGCGTGGCCTTGAGGGCCTCGAGCGCCCGCCCGACGACCCGGCGCTCGACGTGGTTGGTCTCGAACACGTCGCCGCAGACCACCACGAGCTCGCACCCCTCGGCGACGGCCAGCGCCCCGATGGCGCTGACGGCCTCGAGCCGGGCCGCGGTGAACCGGGCCTGCGCGTCGGCGCCGAGGAAGTGGCGGGTCATGCCGAGCTGCCAATCGGCACTGTGGAGGAACCTGGTCACGCTCCGGACAGTACCGAGGGGGTGTGACAGCCAACGGGGACCCTCGGGCTTCCGAACGACGCCCAGAACGTGCCCTCACAAGGCGGAGCGGCGGTTCAGGAGAGGTCGAGCCAGCCCCGGAAGACGCCCGGAAGCGGCCTTCTACCCCTCCTGGACCCGGGTCGCGAGGGCCTCCGGGGAGGTCACCACGTCGAGGCCGTCGAGGTCGCGGAGCCAGCGCAGGTTCTCGACGTGCAGCGCGTCGGCCGCGTCGAAGCGGTTCAGGGCGACGGTCACCGGCACGCCGAGCGGCTCCAGCACCGCCAGCGACGAGCGCACCGCGTTCAGGGTCCCCAGCGAGGCGTCGGCCACCAGCGCCAGGTGCTGGGCACCGAGCGCCCGGGCCAGGTCGACCCCGTCGCCGTCGTGGGCGATGGGGGACCGGGGGCCACCGACCGTCTCCACCCAGCCCACCCGGGTGGCGGGGCCGGAGGCGTCGTCCGCCCAGCTCTGCTCGACCTCGGCCACGAGGTCGGCGAGGAGCACCGGTGGGAGGCCGAGCCGGTCGGCCGCCATCGGGGGCGCCAGGGCGACCCGGAGCCACCGGTGCGAGGGGCACACCAGGGCGGGGTCCTCGCCCGTGGCCGCCGCGAGGACCTCGGCGTCGGTGGGGTGCGGGTCGTCGGGGTCGAACGACTGGGCGGGCTTGCGCGCAGCCACCCCGACCCCGTGGCTGACCAGCTCGGTGATGGTCGCGGCACCGAACCAGGTCTTGCCGATCTCGGTGGCCGTGCCGAACACCACAACCACCCGCTGGGGCCGGGTCACGAGCCCACCCCGACCTGGAGCTCGCGCAGCGCGCCGACCAGCGCGTCGACCTGGGCGTCGGTGTGCGCGGCCGACAGGGTGACGCGCAGTCGGGCGCTGCCGACGGGGACGGTGGGTGGCCGGATGGCGGGCACGAGCAGGCCGCGCTCGAGCAGGAAGGCGGCGGCGCGCAGGGCCCGCTCGTCGCTGCCGAGGACGATCGGGACGATGGGCGAGGGGTGGCCGGGGGCGACGCGGTCGATGTGGCTGCGCAGCCGGGCCACGAGCGCGTCGCCCTCGGGGGAGCGGACGATGCGCAGCGCGGCGAGCGCCGCGGCGGCGTTCCCCGGCGGGGGCGCGGTGGTGAAGATGTATGGCCGGGCGGTGTTGACGAACAGGTCGGCGAAGACCTCGGGGCAGGCGACGAACCCACCCAGCGAGCCCAGCGTCTTCGACAGCGTGCCCACGCGCAGCACGGTCGGACCGTCGACCGACCCGCCGAGGGTCACGGCCGAGAACGCGCCGGCGGACCGCGCGGGCGGTTGCGACAGCTCCGGCCCGAGCACGGCGTGGGCCTCGTCGAGGATCAGCAGGGCCCGGTAGGACCCGCACAGCGCGACCAGCTCGGCGAGCGGGGCCTCGTCACCGTCCATCGAGAACACCGTGTCGGTGACGACCGCGACCGGTCGGCCCGCAGCCGCGGCGCCGGCGACGAGGCGCTCGACGGCGGCGGTGTCGCCGTGCGGGTAGACGGCCACCTCGGCCCACGCCAGCTTGCACGCGTCGATGATCGAGGCGTGGTTCAGCTCGTCGCTGCAGAGCAGGGGCACGGCGCCGCCCGGCGCCGCGGCCGCCACCGCGGTGACGACCCCGAGGTTGGCGGCGTACCCCGTGGGGAACAGCACGGCGCGCTCGGTGCCCTTCCAGTCGGCCAGCTCGGCCTCGAGCTCGGCGTGCACCGGCCGGCTGCCCACCACCAGGCGGGAGGCGCCGGAGCCGCTGCCGCCGTGGCGCGTGGCCTCGACGGCGGCCTCGATGACGGCGGGGTGCGCGGTGAGGCCGAGGTAGTCGTTCGACGCGAACGTCACCACGTCGCGCCCCGCGCCCAACCGGCCCTCGTTGCCGAAGGCGTCGAGCTCGACGGTGGAGCGCCAGCGGTCGGCGGCGCGGATGGCGTCGAGGCGGGCCTGCGCGGCGCCGCCCCAGTCGCCCGGATCCGCGGTCACGGCGCGGGGGTGGGTGCGGCGAGCGGGGCGACCGCGAGGTCGGCGCCGCAGACGTCGGCGATCGCCGCGGCGACGGCGTCGACGATGCGCTCGATCTCCTCCGCGGTGACCGTGAGCGGCGGCATGAGCACGATCACGTCGCCGAGCGGTCGGATGAGCACCCCGCGGTCGACGGTGGCGGCGGTGACCCGGCGGCCCCAGCGGAGCCCGTCGGCGGGCGGGGCCAGCTCGATGCCGGTCATGAGGCCCCGGCGTCGCACGTCGCCCACGCCGGGCAGGGCGGCGATGCGCGCGGCCAGCAGCTCGCCCAGCTGCTCGGCGCGGGCGTTGACGTTCGCCAGCACGTCCCACTCGTCGAACAGGCGGAGGTGGCGCAGCGCGACGGCCGCCGCGAGGGCGTTCCCGCTGTAGGAGTGCCCGTGGTAGAAGGTCCGCTCGCCCAGGTCCGGGCCGAGGAACGCCTCGTACACGCGGCGGCTGGCCACGGTGGCGGCCATGGGCAGGTAGCCGCCGGTGAGGCCCTTGCCGATGCAGACGATGTCGGGGCGGACGCCGGCCTGCTCGACGGCGAACAGCGTGCCGGTGCGGCCGAAGCCGGTGGCGACCTCGTCGCACACCAGGAGCACGTCGGCGCGCCGGCACGCGGCGGCCACCGCGGCGAGCTCGGAAGGCTCGTGCAGGTACATGCCGTTGGCGCCCTGCACCAGTGGCTCCACGACGACCGCGGCCACCCGGTGCCCGTGCTCGGCGAGGAGCGCCTCGAAGGCCTCGACGGCACCCGGCGTGCCGAGGCGCGGCGAGCGGAGCACCGGGAAGCGGAGCGGGTCGAACACGTCGGTGCCGAAGCCGCCGTCGCCGACGGAGATGCCGCCCACGGTGTCGCCGTGGTACGCCGCGCCGAAGGCCACGTACGCGGTGCGGTCGGTGGTGCCCTGGTTGGTCCAGAACTGGAACGCCATCTTGATGGCCTGCTCCACCGCGGAGGCGCCGTCGGAGGCGAACAGGAAGTGCGGCTCGTCGACGGGCACGACCGGGGCGAGCGCCTCGGCCAGCTCGATCACCGCGCGGTTGCCGTTGCCGAGGAGCGTGGTGTGCGCGACGAGGTCGAGCTGGTCGCGCACCGCCTGGTCGAGCTCGGGGAGGTGGTGGCCGAGGGTGGTGACCCACAGCGACGAGATGGCGTCGAGGTAGCGCCGCCCGGCCACGTCGATGAGCTCGCGGCCCTCGGCGCGCTCGATGATGACCGGCCGGTTCTCGGCGTAGGTGGCCATCTGGGTGAACCCGTGCCAGACCACGGCGGCATC
>JADGOP010000312.1 GCA_017882935.1 Actinomycetota bacterium | reverse complement strand
GCCGAACTACTCCGACGAGGTCGCCGCCACCATCGACGCCGAGGTGCGCCGCCTCCTCGACGAGGCGCACCTCGAGGCCCGCGAGATCCTCAAGCTGCACCGCGCCACCCTCGACCGCCTCGCCGACGCGCTCATCGAGCACGAGACCCTCGAGGAGTCGGACCTGCTCGAGATCTTCGCCGGCGTCGGCACGTGGAGCTCGGGCAGCCAGGCCACCCACGCCCCGGGCCCTCCCGCCGGCAGCTCGCCCGATCCCTCCAGCTTGGTCACCCGTTCCGAGCGTCCCCCCGATCCGCAAAGGCCCTCATGACCGAGCTCTTCACCGACGGCCACCAGCCGCTCAAGTTCAACGACCGCCCTCCGGTCGACCAGCCGCGCATCGCCCGGGCCGTCCGCGAGATCCTCGAGGCCATCGGCGAGGACCCCGACCGCGACGGGCTCGTCGACACGCCCACCCGCGTGGCCCGCATGTACGCGGAGATCTTCAGCGGGCTCCGTGAGGCTCCCGAGGAGTACCTGCAGGTCACCTTCGAGGCGGGGCACGACGAGATGATCATGGTGCGCGACATCCCCATGTACTCGTGCTGCGAGCACCACCTGCTGCCGTGGGTGGGCAAGGCGCACGTGGCCTACATCCCCAATGACGACGGCCGGGTCACGGGGCTCTCCAAGCTGGCCCGGCTCGTCGACGCCTACGCCAAGCGGCCCCAGGTGCAGGAGCGCCTCACGTCGCAGGTGGCCGACGAGATCGACCGCACGCTGCTCCCGAAGGGCGTGATGGTGGTCATCGAGGCCGAGCACCTGTGCATGTCGATGCGGGGCGTGCGCAAGCCCGGCTCCACCACCGTCACCTCGGCCGTTCGGGGCCTGTTCAGGTCGAGCGTGGCGACCCGCCAGGAGGCCATGCGGTTCGTCCAGGGTGGCTGACCCCGCCCCGCCCGGGGCCGTCCCGGACCGCTCGATTTGACCTCGGCAGTAGGCTCCCGGGTCGTGTTCCCGCTGGTGATGGGTGTCGTCAACGTCACCCCCGACTCGTTCTCCGACGGCGGCTGCTTCGCCGACCCCCGGGATGCCGTCGCCCACGCCCTGGCGCTGGTCGCGGCCGGGGCCGACGTCGTCGACGTCGGTGGTGAGTCCACCCGCCCCGGTGCCGAGCCCGTGCCCTTCGACGAGGAGCTGCGCCGGGTCCTCCCGGTCGTCGAGGCCCTGGCGGGGCACGTGCGGGTCTCCATCGACACCATGAAGCCGGCCGTCGCCGAGGCCGCGGTCCGCGCGGGCGCCACCCTGGTCAACGACGTGTCGGGCTCGCTCGATCTCGCCCAGGTTGCCGCCGCGCACGGCGTGGGCTGGGTGTGCATGCACATGCAGGGCTCGCCCCGCACCATGCAGCACCGACCCGAGTACCGCGACGTGGTCACCGAGGTCACCGCCTTCCTCGCCCGGCAGGGCGCCGCGGCACGCGACCTCGGGGTCGGCGAGGTCTGGGTCGACCCGGGCATCGGCTTCGGCAAGACCATGGCCCACAACCTGGCCCTGCTCGCCGACCTGCCGCGCCTCGTCGACGCCGGCTTCCCGGTGCTCGTGGGGACCAGCCGCAAGTCCTTCCTCGGGCGACTGCTCGCCGAGGCCGACGGCGGCGACCCCACGCCCACCCCGGTCGGCGACCGCCTCGAGGGCTCCATCGCCACCGCCGCGTGGGCGCTGCTCCACGGCGCCGCGATGGTGCGCGTGCACGACGTCGCCGAGACCGTGGCCGCCCGTCGGGCGCTGCTGTCGCCGGCTCAGGCGGGGGTCCCGGCGTGACCCATCTCATCGACAACGAGGCGACGGGTGGCCCTGCCGCCCCCGCAGGCAGGGAGACCGACCGATGGCAGTGAAGGGCAAGTGGGCTCAAGGCATCCCACCGCGCAACTTCGCCTGGATCATGAAGGACCGCTTCGCCGTGTCGGAGCGTCCGGGCGGCTACGGGTCGAACCATCGTCGGGTGAGACGCCAGGAGGAGATCATCTGGGTGCGTGAGCAGGGCTTCACGTGCGTGATCTCGATCATCCCCGCGCCGCACAACCTCCACAACTACGACGAGCTGGGGGTCACGTGGCGCCACCGCCCGCTGGGCGTGCACGACGACAACGGGGAGTGGCTCGCCGCCTTCTACCCCGAGTTGCGCCGGCTGCTGGCCGACGGTCAGAAGATCCTGCTGCACGGCGAGGAGCTGGGCGACCGCGTGTGCGGCATCGTCACGGGCTACCTGGTGTGGTCGGGGCTCGTCCCCGACGGGCCGCAGGCGATCACGCTCATCGAGCGCATGGTCGAGCGCCAGCTCGGGCCGATCGGCCGCCAGCTGGTCGCCGATGCCACCGCGCTGAAGGCGCGCAGCGACGCCCCATGACCGCCGGCCGCGACCGCATCGAGCTCCGGGGCCTGCGCCTCAGCGCGATCTGCGGGGTGCTGCCCGAAGAGCGTGACCGCCCCCAACCCCTCGAGCTCGACCTCGACCTGTGGGCCGACCTGTCCGCCGCGGGCCGGTCCGACGACCTGGCCGACACCATCGACTACGGCGCGGTGTGCGACACCGTCGAGCAGGTCTGCGCCGGCGGCAAGCCCCAGCTGCTCGAGCACCTCGCCGAGCTCGTCGCCGCCGCGGTCCTCGACCTCGATCCCCGCATCACGCGCGCCTCGGTCGCGGTGCGCAAGCTCCGCCCGCCCGTCTCCCAGCAGCTCGCCACGTCGGGCGTGCGCCTCGTCCGGGGTCGCCCCGACGCAACGCCATGACCCGCGCCTTCCTCGGCCTGGGCTCGAACGTCGGCGACCGGCTCGGCTTCCTGCGCGGGGCCGTCGAGTCGCTCGGCGCGTCGGTGGTGGGGGTGTCGCCGGTCTACGAGACCGACCCCGTCGGTGGTCCCGTCGACCAGGGCCCCTACCTCAACATCGTGGTCGAGCTGCGCACCGACCTGGCACCTCGTGAGCTGCTGGCCGTGGCGCAGCGGCTCGAGTCGGGCGCCGGCCGGGTGCGCGACGTGCGCTGGGGCCCCCGCACCCTCGACGTCGACGTGCTGCTCATGGACGGCGTGCAGCTCGACACCGAGGAGCTCACGGTGCCGCACCCGCGCATGTGGGAGCGGCGCTTCGTGCTGGCCCCGCTCGCCGACCTGGCCCCGGAGCTGGTCGAGCCGCAGGTGCTGCTCCACGCCGACGGCCAGGTCGTGAACCTCGGGCCCCTCGAGTCGCTGGACTAGGCGCTGCCAGGGGCGAGCAGGCCGTGCCCGAGGTGCGCGGTGTCGTTGAACGCCCGCAGCACCCAGTGGTCGGGCGTGGCGATGACATGGGAGACCGACGCGTTGTCGGCGCCGACGAAGGCCCAGGGCCGCGAGCTGGTGACCTGGGCGAGGATCTCGCCGATCACGCCCCCGTGCGCGACCACGACCACGCGCTGGTCGACGTGCGCGCCCACGATGCGGTCGAAGGCGCCGCGCACCCGCGTGCTGAACGCCTCGGCGGGCTCCGCCCCGGGGATCACGTCCCAGCGCTGCTGGGTGATCATCTCGAGCGCGACCGGGTCGCCGTCGGCGACCTTCTGGCGGAAGAGGCCGGCCTCCCACTCGCCGAGGTGCACCTCGCGCAAGTCGGCCTCGACCTGGGGCGTGAGCCCGAGCCGCGTGGCGAGGGGCGCCGCGGTCTGGGCGGTGCGCTGCAGGGTGCTGACGTAGATGGCGTCGATCGGCTCGGCGGACAGCCGGGCCCCCAGCCGCTCGGCCTGGGTGAGGCCGTCGGGCGAGAGGGGTGGGTCGCCGTGCCCGCCGACGAGGGGGAAGTCCTCGCCCTCGACGGCC
>JADGOP010000311.1 GCA_017882935.1 Actinomycetota bacterium | reverse complement strand
CACCCGCGTGCGGACCTGCCTCCGCCGCGGCCCCCCGTGGAGCCACCTCCGTCGCGCTGGTCGTTCCCCCCGGCCACGAGCGCCGACGATCACGGGGTCGTGGGCATGGGCGCCGACCTCAGCCCCGGCACGCTGCTGGCCGCCTACCGGGCGGGCCTCTTCCCCATGCCCGTCGGGCGCAGCCGGCTCACGCGGCGCCTGGCCTGGTGGTCGCCCGACCCCCGCGGCGTGCTGCCCCTCGACGGGCTGCGCGTCCCCCGCTCGCTCCGCAAGGCGTGCGCCCGGTTCGACGTCCGGGTCGACACCGCGTTCGAAGCGGTCGTCGACGCCTGCGCCGACCCCTCGCGCGACGGCGCCTGGATCACCGCGGAGATCCGCAACGCCTACGTCATGCTCCACCGCCTGGGGTGGGCGCACAGCGTCGAGGCCTGGTCGCTCGACGACGGTCGCCTGGCCGGCGGCCTCTACGGCGTGGCCATCGGTGGGCTGTTCGCGGGCGAGTCGATGTTCCACCGCCGCACCGACGCGTCGAAGGTGGCGCTCGTGGGCCTCGTCGAGGTGCTCCGCGGCGACGGCCAGGCCCGCCTGCTCGACGTCCAGTGGCGCACCGAGCACCTGGCGTCGCTGGGTGTGGTCGACATCCCCCGCGACGACTACCTCGAGCGTCTCGCCGCCGCGCTGCGCCTGCCCCTGCCCGAGGCGCTCGGAGGCTGACCGACGGGTCCTGGGCCCCGGCTCCCGGCGCCCAGGATCTGACGAACCGTCAGGAGATGTGTCCCGCAGCCCTTCCGGGGCGAGAATGTGCGCCATGACCGAGGCGAACGACCAGCACACGGCCACCCGCGACAAGCCGTGGATGATGCGCACCTACTCGGGGCACTCCACGGCCAAGGCCTCGAACGAGCTCTACCGCACGAACCTGTCTCGCGGGCAGACCGGCCTGTCCATCGCGTTCGACCTGCCCACCCAGACCGGCTACGACCCCGACTCCACGTTCGCCCGGGGCGAGGTCGGCAAGGTCGGCGTGCCGGTCGTGCACCTCGGGCACATGGAGCAGCTCCTCGACCAGATCCCGGTCGGCGAGATGAACACGTCGATGACCATCAACGCCACGGCCGCCTGGCTGCTCGGCCTCTACGTGGCCAACGCCGAGCGGCACGGGGTGGAGTCGAAGCAGCTCCGCGGCACCACCCAGAACGACATCGTCAAGGAGTACCTGAGCCGCGGCACCTACATCTTCCCGCCGCTCCCCTCCCGGCGGCTGATCGTCGACATGATCGCGTTCTGTCAGGAGTGGATCCCGCTCTGGAACCCCATGAACGTGTGCAGCTACCACCTGCAGGAGGCCGGCGCCACGCCAGTGCAGGAGCTGGCCTACGCGCTCGCCACGGCCATCGGCGTGCTCGACGCGGTGAAGGAGTCGGGCCAGGTCCCCGAGGACCGCTTCACCAACGTCTTCGCCTCCATCTCGTTCTTCGTCAACGCGGGCATCCGCTTCATCGAGGAGAACGCCAAGATGCGGGCCTTCGGCCAGATGTGGGAGCGCATCGGCCGCGAGCGCTACGGCGTCACCGACGCCAAGGCCCTGCGCTTCCGCTACGGCGTTCAGGTCAACTCGCTCGGGCTCACCGAGGCGCAGCCCGAGAACAACGTGCAGCGCATCGTCCTCGAGATGCTCGGCGTCACCCTCTCGAAGAGCGCCCGGGCCCGCTCGATCCAGCTCCCCGCGTGGAACGAGGCCCTCGGCCTGCCGCGCCCGTGGGACCAGCAGTGGTCGCTGCGCATCCAGCAGGTGCTGGCGTTCGAGTCCGACCTGCTCGAGTACGGCGACATCTTCGAGGGGTCGAAGGTGATGGACGCCAAGGTGGCCGAGCTGGTCGACGGTGCCACCGCCGAGCTCGACGACGTGCTCGTCCTCGGCGGCGCCTTCGAGGCCATCGACGAGCTCAAGGGCCGGCTCGTGTCGTCGCATGCCGAGCGCATGCGCCGCATCGAGTCGGGCGAGCTGCAGGTCGTGGGCGTCAACAGCTTCACCGAGACCGCCCCGTCACCGCTCGGCGGCGAGGAGAGCATCCTCAAGGTCGACCCCGCGGTGCAGGAGGAGGCCATCGTCGACGTGCAGGCCTGGCGCTCCAACCGCGACAACGACGCCGTGAAGCGCTCGCTCGACGAGCTGCGACGCGTTGCCCGGTCGGGGCAGAACATCATGCCGGCCACCATCGACCTGGCCCACGCTGGCGGCACCACAGGTGAGTGGTCGCAGCTGCTGCGCGAGGAGTTCGGCGAGTACCGCGCGCCCACGGGCGTGGCCGCAGCCGTCGGCGCCGGCGGCTCGCTCGAGGGACTGCGGGCCGTGGCCGCGCGGAACAAGTCGTTGGCGGGCGGGCCCGTCCGGCTGCTCGTGGCCAAGCCGGGCCTCGACGGCCACTCGAACGGCGCCGAGCAGATCGCCGTGGCCGCCCGCGACGCCGGCATGGAGGTCGTCTACCAGGGCATCCGCCTCACGCCCGAGCAGATCGCGGCGGTGGCCCGCGACGAGGACGTCGACGTGATCGGCCTCTCGATCCTGTCGGGCAGCCACCTCGAGCTGGTGCCCGAAGTGGTGCGGCTCCTCCGTGCCGAGGGCGTGACCGCCCCGGTGGTGGCGGGCGGGATCATCCCCGAGGACGACCGGCCCCGGCTGCTCGACCAGGGCGTCGCGGCGGTCTACACGCCGAAGGACTTCGAGCTGAGCCGCATCATGAGCCAGATCGTCGACCTCGCCGAAGCCGCCCGCGGCTGATCTTCGCCACGGTCCGACCTTCGGGGTCGCGGAGCGCTGAATCGGGGTCAGGGCTCGTCGGGCGCGTCGAGCTCGGCGAGGACGGACTCGGTGTCGGCACCGAGGGGGCGTCCGGCCCAGCGGACGAGCCCCGGCGTGGCCGAGAGGCGGGCGATGGGAGCGGCCATGGGCATGCCGTCGACCTCGACCACTGCGTCGCGGGCCACCACGTGCGGGTCGGCGGCGTAGTCGGCCACCGAGTACACGGGCGCGGCTGCGGCGCTTGCCGCCTCGAACGAGGCGAGCACCGCGTCCTGGGTGCGCGCCCCGATCCAGTCGGCGAGGTGCGCGTCGACCTCGTCGCGGTGCGCGATGCGGCCGTCGAAGGTGGCGAAGCGCTCGTCGTGGCCGAGCCCCACCAGGGCCATGACCCGCTCGGCCACCGACTCGGCCGACGTGGAGATGGCCACCCAGTGCCCGTCGCTGCAGCGGTAGGTCCCCCGGGGAACCGAGTACGGGATGCCGGCCCCGAGGCGTGGCTGCAGGTACCCCGTGAGCTTCCACGCCGCCACGAGCGGGCCCATCAGCTGGGCCAGCGACTCGAGCAGGTTCACGTCGACCACCTGGCCCACGTCCGAGTGCACCGCCACCATCGTGGCGAACGCGGCGGCCAGGCCGGTGACCTCGTCGGTGAGGGCGATGGGTGGGAGCAGGGGCGCCCCGTCGGGCTCGCCGTTGATGCCGGCGAACCCCGACAGCGCCTCGGCGAGCGTGGCGAAGCCCGGCCGCCCGGCGTAGGGGCCGTCCTGGCCGAAGCCGGTGACGCGGGTGATGACCAGGCCCGGGTTGCGCGCCAGGAGGTCGTCGGGCGCCAGGCCGAGCCGCTCGAGGGTGCCGGGTCGGAAGTTCTCGACCAGCACGTCGGCCGAGTCGATCAGCGCACGCATCCGCGCCGAGTCGGCGGGGTCCTTCAGGTCGAGGACCACGCTGCGCTTGTTGCGACCGGCGAGCTTCCACCAGAGGGTGACGTCGTCGGTGGGGTCGCGCCACCCCATCGCCCGCGTCGTGTCG
>JADGOP010000310.1 GCA_017882935.1 Actinomycetota bacterium | reverse complement strand
GGCGGGTGGAACGCCATCAGCGGGTTGTTCTGGAGCAGCGGGTTGGGCCCGGGGCCGTCGTAGCCCACCGGCGGGCTGAAGGCCCGGAAGGGGTTGGCGGCCGAGCCCATGAGCCCGAAGAAGAACAGCCCCACCGAGAACATCACGACCATCGCCCAGCCCACGAGCGGGTCGGCGAGCCGCTGGCGGAAGCGGATGGTGATGGCGCAGGTGTAGCCCGCGAGGATCAGCGTCCAGAGCAGGATCGAGCCCTCGAGCGCACCCCACATGGTGGCGAAGTTGTAGAGGGCGGGCGTGGCCGACGAGCCGTTGTGGGCCACGTAGAGCACGGTGAAGTCACGGGTGATGAGGGCCCGCTCCATGGCGAAGCAGGCCAGCAGCGCGGCCAGCAGCGCCGAGCCGGCGAACCAGGGGGTGAGCTTGAGCAGGTCGCCCCGCCGGTTCACGAGGCCGGCGACCAGGGTGGCGACCGCCGAGGCGGTGATGATCACGCCGAGGTAGACGCCGATGGTGCCGAGGGCGAGGTTCACGAGCGGCTCGCGGCACAGTTGCGCTCGAGGCGACCGGGGTGCGCCGCGGTGTAGTCGGCCGTGTGCTTCACGATGATCTGGTCGCTGCTGAACTTCGCTCCCGACCAGTGGCCCACGAGGACCACGGGCTCGCACTTCTTGAACAGGGCCGGCGGGTCCTCGCCCTGGTAGGTGATCGGGACCCGGGTGTCGTTGGCGGCGATGGTGAACGAGGCGCGCTGCTCCTGGCCGAGGTCGGCGCGCACCGGTTCGTCGACGACGGTTCCCTCGATGCGGAACCGGGTACCGCCCAGCGAGGCCTTGTTCGCGACGGCCTGGTCGGCCGTGTAGAAGTACTGCGTGGCGCTGCCGAGGGCCTGGCTCACGATGAGGCCGGCGGCCACCACGAGCACGCCCAGGAAGGCGAGCGCACCCAGGTTGCGCCGCCTGCGGCCGGCCGGGTGACCGGAGTCGGATGCGGACGTGCGTGGCGTGAGGTCGAACTCGGGTGGTTCGCCGTCGGAGCCGACCTGGTCGAGCTCGCCTTCGCGGGGGGTCACATCCATCGACGTTGGTCGGGGGGCAGGCGGCGCGACAACTTGCGGCCGCGCCTCACGGTGCGCACCGAGTAGGCGCTGAGCACCACGAACGCGGCGCCGTAGCCCACGCCCACGTAGGTCCAGTAGTGGCCCGCCTGGTTCAGGGTGTCGGCGAGCATCAGCGCACCTCCGCGAGCTCGGGCCCGGCGGCGGTCGGCCCCGAGGTGCCGGCGCGGCCGGCCTCGGCGCGCCGCTCGGCGATGGCCGTGTCGAGGCCCACCTCGTCGAGGCGGGTCTCGAGGTACTGGAGGCGGAAGCGGTGGATCATGAGCCACCAGTACACGAGCAGGAACGACAGGAACCCGAGCCCCAGGGTGAACAGCATGAGGCCGCCCATCTGGGTCTTCTGGGGGCTGATGGTGGTGCCCTGGTGGAGGGTGTTCCACCAGCTCGTGGAGTAGTGGACGATGGGGATGTCGACGGCGGCGACGATGCCGGCCACGGCGCTCCACTTGGCCCGCGAGGGCGAGCCCACCAGCACCCGTCGCAGCGCGAGGTAGCCCAGGAAGAGCACGAACAGCAGCAGCGTGGTGGTGAGGCGCGCGTCCCAGACCCAGTAGACGCCCCAGATCGGACGTCCCCAGAGCATGCCGGTGAGCAGGCAGATCCCGGTGAACACCACCCCGACCTCGGCCGAGGCCCCGGCGAGGAGGTCCCAGAACTCGGTGCGCTTCCAGAGGTACATGGCGCTGCCGAACGCGGTGACCCCGAACGCCAGGTAGGCGACGGTGGCGGTGGGCACGTGGATGTAGAGCAGCCGGGCGGCGTTGCCCTGGTTGGCGTCGGGCGGCGACAGCACCAGGCCGTAGAGGGCGGTGGCGGCCAGGCTGATCAGCGCCAGCGTGCCGACGATGCGGCTCCCGCGCGAGCCGGTGCCCTCGAGGGCGCGCCGCTCCGTGACAGGGGCCGCGTCCGTCTGATCCGGCTCGGAGCCGGACGCAAGCGGGTTGGCAGGAGCGGACGTCACGATTCCTCCAAGAGGGAGCCGAAGGCGAGGATGCCGGCGCCGACGTAAACCAGCGCGAAGACGATGAGCAGGGCGAGCCAGCGCCAGCCTTGCGCAACGGTGAGGTCGGCACCACCCAGGGCGGCCTCGAACGCCGAGGTGGCCCCGATGAGCACGGGCGCCACGATGGGCAGGAGCAGCAGCGGCAGCAGGGTCTCGCGGCCCCGCACGCCCGCCACCAGCGCGCCGTAGAGGGTGCCCGCGGCGCCCAGCCCGACCGCGGCGGCGAGGCACGTGGGCAGCAGCAGCTGCAGCTCCCGCAGGTGCGCGGAGTAGAGGATGGCCACCCCGCCGAGGAGCAGCACCTCGAGGGCCAGCAGCTCGGCGGCGATGCCGACGAGCTTGCCGAGGAAGATCCCGGCCGGGTCGAGGCCGGAGAGGCGCAGCTGGTCGCGGGTGCCGTCGGCCGACTCTGCGGCGAAGGAGCGCTGCACCGCGAGCAGCGTCGCCAGCATCACGGTGATCCAGAAGAGGCCGGGCGTGGCCCGTCGGAGCACCCCGCGGTCGGGGTCGAGGGCGAAGGCGAAGAGCACCAGCACCAGGAGCGCGAAGGGCGCGACCTGGTTCAGGCCCACCCGGGACCGCAGCTCGATGCGCAGGTCCTTGCCCGCCACGAGGGCGGCGTCACGAAACATGGGCCACCTCGGCAGCAGCAGCGGTGGCCGCGGTGGTGGCCGCCACGTCGGCGGGGGCCCCGGACACGATGGTGCCGCCCGAGATCGTGACCGAGCGGTGCGCCAGCGCCGTGGCGCGGTCGAGGTCGTGCGAGGCCAGCAGCACCGTGGCCCCGGCGGCGGCCGCGCCCTTGACCAGCTCGTCGACCAGCTCGCGGCCGTCGACGTCCAGCCCGGCGTGCGGCTCGTCGAGCAGCCAGAGCTCGGGGCGGCGGGCCAGCAGGACGGCCAGGGCGGTGCGGCGGCGCTGGCCCGCCGAGAGGCGCGCCACCTGCACGTCGTGGAGGCGGCCGGCCAGGCCCGCCCGGTCGATGGCGGCCTCGGCGTCGGCCGGTGCGGCGCCGGCGGCGCGGGCCCAGAAGTGCACGTTGTCGGCCACGGTGAGGTCGTCGTAGAGGCCGGTGGCGTGGCCGAGCAGCCCCACGCGGCGGCGCACCGTGCGCCGGTCGACCACGAGGTCGTGTCCGAGCACCTCCGCCGTGCCGGCGACGACGGGGAGCAGGCCCGCGCAGGTGCGCAGCAAGGTGGACTTGCCGGCGCCGTTGGGTCCCTGCACGAGCACGATCTCGCCGGGAGCCACGTCGAGGTCGACACCGGCGAGGGCGGGGAAGCGTCCGAGCAGGGAGACCGCGCTGCGGAGGTGGACGACGAACTCCATGGGACCTCCGCAGGTTACCGGGGCCCGGGCGGGCGGACCAAGAGGGACGGAGCCCAGGTCAGGGCGAAAATGCGTCGCGGGGGCCGGCGTGTGCCGGCCCCCGCAGCGCATCAAGTGGTCTGGACGGGTGAAGGTGTGGCGGGACCGCCCAGGTGTCTAGGTGACGTTGATGGTGCCGGTGGCGGTGCCTGCGGTGGGACTGATGGTGATGGGTCCCGATGGGGTGGACAACGTGAGGGTGAAGTTGACCGAGGACCCCGATGCGGCGGCCCCGTTCACGGTGATCCAGATCTGCTTCGTCGTCGCCCCCGGACCGACCAGCAGGGTCCCCGAGGACGCCTTGTAGTCGACCCCGGCGATGCCGGTGCCGTCCGCGGTCGCGAAGTTCACCGAGGCC
>JADGOP010000309.1 GCA_017882935.1 Actinomycetota bacterium | reverse complement strand
CCTTTGAACGAACTTCCCGCATGTGTCCTCCTAGGAACCGATCCGCATCGTGACGCGAGTGGAGGCAGTTCGAACCGCGGAGCGTGTTTCGCCGTGTTCCACCGAACATCCCACCTTGCCGCCAGGCATCGCCAGCACCGACGTGACAGGCACGCGGCCCGCCGCATTCGACGGTCGAAAAGTAGCAGCCGGCCTCCCAGCGCGCAACAAAGCGGGGGACAGGCGCCCCGGGACGCCCTGGTGGGCGGCTGACTTGACCGAGCGGTCAAGGATCGGCCGATGATGGTCGCATGAGCGACGTCGCCCGCCTCGATCCCCGGTTGCCCGTGCTCGTGGGGGTGGGCCAGCTCAACCAGCGCGTCGACCGGGGCGAGCCCGAGCTCGAGCCCACCGCGCTCATGGCCGAGGCCCTGCGGATCGCCGCGGCCGACGCGGGGGAGCCACGGCTGCTCGAGCAGGCCGACTGGGTGGGCGTGGTGCACGTGCTCTCGTGGCGCTACGCCGACCCCGGGCGCCTCGTCGGCGAGGCCATCGGCAACCCCGGCATCCACACCGTCCACACGCCCGTGGGCGGCAACATCCCGCAGGCCCTGGTGAACAAGGCCGGCCGCGACATCCGCGACGGCCGGGCCGACATCGTGCTCGTCACCGGCGCCGAGGCCTGGCGCTCACGCACCTCCCACCGCTCCGGCGGCGGCCGCCCCGACTGGTCGGTGGAGCCCGAGGGCGCCGCGCCGGACGAGCAGCTCGGCGAGGAGGTGGTGCTCAACCACCAGAACGAGATGGCTCGGGGCATCATGATGCCGGTCCAGTTCTACCCGCTGTTCGAGAACGCCTGGCGGGCGGCGAACGGCTGGACCATCCCCGAGCACCTCGACCGCCTCGCCCGGCTGTGGGCCGGGTTCAGCGAGGTGGCGGCCGGCAACCCCAACGCCTGGATCCAGCGCGCCTACTCCCCCGCCGAGCTCTCGAGCGGTGCCGACGGCAACCGCATGATCGGGTTCCCGTACCGCAAGCTCTTCAACTCCAACAACGCGGTCGAGCAGAGCGCGGCCCTCATCCTGTGCTCGGTCGAGAAGGCCCGGGCGCTCGGCGTGCCGGCCGACCGCTGGGTCTTCCCGCACGCGGGCACCGACGCGCACGACACCTACTTCGTGTCGAACCGGGCATCGCTGTGCGCCTCGCCTGCCATCCGCATCGCCGGCCGGCGGGCGTTCGAGCTGGCCGGGGTCGGTCCCGACGACCTCGCCCACGTCGACGTCTACTCCTGCTTCCCCTCGGCGGTGCAGATAGCGGCAGCCGAGCTCGGGCTCGACGACACCCGACCGCTCACCGTCACCGGCGGGCTCAGCTTCGCAGGTGGCCCCTGGAACAACTACGTGAGCCACTCGATCGCCACCCTGGTCGACCGGTTGCGAGAGACCGACGGCGGGGTGGGGCTCTGCACCGCCAACGGCGGCTACCTCACCAAGCACGCCTTCGGCATCTACGGCTCGCGGCCGCCCGCGCAGCCGTTCCAGTGGGACGAGCCGCAGGCGGAGATCGACGCCGCCGGAGCGCGGGAGCTGTGCGAGTCGTTCGACGGCCCGGTCACCGTCGAGGGCTACACGGTCATGCACGACCGCGACGAGCAGCCCGAGGTCGGCCTCGCCGCGGTGCTCCTTGCCGACGGCCGCCGGGCGTGGGGTTCGACGCACGACAAGGCGGTGCTGCGCGACATGGAGGTCGAGGAGTTCGTCGGCCGCGACGCCACGCTCACGGCCGATGGTGCGCTCGGCTTCTGAGAGGCCGCGCGTCTAGGCGCTTCGGGCTCGGTCGACACGGCGGCCTCTCAGAACGAAATGCCTGTGCTTGCTGGGTCAGACGGGCGGACAGGTCATGGGGCGGCTGCGCCGCTATCGCCTATCCGCTCGTCTTCCGACGCCCCGGCTCAGTGCTCGGGGGGCTCCTCGGTGCGGTCGTCGAACGTGACGGCCGCCAGCAGTGCGCCGACCACGATCAGGCCCACGCCGGCGAGCGTCATGAGGTTGCTGCCGCGGAACACGAACAGCACCACCAGCCCCGCGGCCATGGCCACCGCAGCGATGCGCAGGCCGGTCACGGTGTCGCCCCCGGCCCAGGGGCCGCCAGGCCGAGGTCGGCCGCGCTGACCCCGCCCTCCCGCAGGATGCGCCACGGTGCCGACGACACGTCGAGCACGGTGGACGGCGGCGCGGTGCAGGGACCGCCGTCGACCACGACCGCCACCTCGCCGTGCAAGGCCGCCACCGCCTCGGTGGCCGTGGCCGGCGTGGGCTCGCCGTGGGCGTTGGCGCTGGTGGTGGCCAGCGGGCCCACCCGCTCGGCGAGGGCCCGGACCGGCAGCGATGCGGGGCAGCGCACGCCGATGGTGTCGGGCGAGCCGCCCAGGTCGTAGCCGGAGGCAGCGCTGCCACGGGGCAGGACCAGGGTGAGCGCCCCCGGCCACCACCGCCGGGTGAGCGCCTCGACCTGGGCCCAGGACTCCGGCCCGAGGACCTCGGGCGCGGCCAGGGCGAGGCCCTGCTCGGGCGACGCGACCAGCACCGCCAGCGGCTGCTCGGCCGGGCGCTGCTTCAGGGCGAACAGCTGCCGGGTCGCGCCGCGCACCTCGGGCGACACGGCCAGGCCGTAGACGGTGTCGGTGGGGATGATCACCGCGCCGCCGGTGACGAGGGCCCGGGCCGCCAGGACGAGGACCGACTCGTCGGCGAAGGGCTCGTCGGCAGGCACCCCGCGAGCCTACGGGGACCGCGGTGCCCGCTCGACCATGCCTCCCTGCCCTGCCGGGGTCGGGCGAGGGTGGGTGGGGTACGTTGCCCGAGGCCACCTGACGGGGGACGTCAGGGCCGCGAGAGGAGCCTCCGATGCTGGCTGCCGTCATGCGCAACGCCCGGCTCGACGTCGCCACCGTCGCCGATCCCGAGCCCGGGCCGGGTCAGCTGCTGGTGCGGACACGGGCCTGCGGGATCTGCGGGTCCGACCTGCACGCGCTCCAGCACGGGCCCGAGCTGGTCGCCATGGCCGACGAGGCCGCCGACTCGGTGGGCGGCGACATCCCGCTCCCCATGATCAACATGGACCTCAGCCGCGACGTGGTGATGGGCCACGAGTTCGTCGGCGAGGTGCTGGCGGCCGGCGCCGGGGCCACGGCCCACGCCGTGGGCGACCTCGTGGTCTCGATGCCGCTCGCGTTCGACGCAGCCGGGCTCCACCAGGTGGGCTACTCGAACCGCTACCCCGGTGGCTACGGCGAGCAGATGGTGCTCAACGACGACCTCGCGCTGACCGTGCCCAACGGGCTCTCGGCCCGCCACGCCGCGCTGACCGAGCCGATGGCCGTGGGGGTGCACGCCGTGAACCGCTCGGGCATCGAGCCCGGCACTGCGGCCGTGGTGCTCGGCTGCGGACCGGTCGGGCTCGCGGTGGTGGCTGGGCTGGCGGCGAAGGGCATCGAGCCGATCGTCGCCGCCGACTTCTCCCCCACCCGTCGCGCTCTCGCCGCGGGCCTCGGCGCCCACCGGGTGGTCGACCCGGCCGAGGCCGAGCCGGTGGCCGCCTGGCGCGAGGCCGACGGCACCCACCCGCTCGTGATCTTCGAGGCCGTCGGGGTGCCGGGCATGATCGACCAGGCGATGCGCACCGCGCCCCGCCTGGCGCAGGTGCTGGTGGTCGGCGTGTGCATGCTCGAGGACACCATCCGGCCGCTTCGGGGCATCGCCCGCGAGCTCGACGTCCGCTTCGCCCTCGGCTACGACCCGCTCGAGTTCGCCGACACGCTCCGCTCGATCGCGGAGGGTGAGCTCGACGTAGCGCCCCTCATCACCGGCACGGTGC
>JADGOP010000308.1 GCA_017882935.1 Actinomycetota bacterium | reverse complement strand
CACGCTGCCCGAGAAGACCACGATGCCGGTGGTGAACGGGTCGGTGGCGGGCGGGCCGTCGAGGCTGTCACCGGGACCGGCGACCGGGCTGCCCAGGTTGTTCTGGCCGATCACGTTGTCGACGATCTTGTTGCCACTCAGGTCCTCGAACTGACCGGGGGCGATGGTGTGGGCGTGCATGGTGACGCCTGCCAGCGCGTTGCCCGCCAGGTAGTTGTCCTCGACGAGGTTGTCGTAGGACCCGGTGCCGGGTCCGGCGTTGGCGAACAGCACGCCCGCACCCTCGCCCTGGAGGCCGTTGAAGGTGACCCGGTTGTGGCGGATGACGTTGCGGTACACGCCGGCCACCGCGGGCTGACGGTTGCCGTTGGCATCGAGTGCGAACGGGTTGTGGCCCGGAACGGTGATGCCGCAGTCGAAGGCGTTCCGGGTGATGAGGTTGCCCTCGATGTGGTTGTCGTGCGTCGGACCGAACTCGTCGGTCAGGAGGACGCCGCCCTCGTTGCCGCTGACGTAGTTGTCGGCGACCAGTGAGCTCCCCACGCCCATGAGGTGGATGCCCTCACCGCAGTCGCCGGGGATCTCCCCGAACGCCGAGCACTGGGGGTAGGGCGAGCTCGGCGTCGGCGGGACGCCGCCGGTGTTGTTGCCGACGATCCTGTTGTGCACCACCTTCACGTCGCTGATCGAGCCTCCGGCCAGCGAGCCGGTGGCGAGGATCCCCTCACCGATAGCGTTCTGGACGGTGAAGCCCTCGACGTGCACGTGCGAGCTCTTGATCGTCAGACCGGCCAGGCAGGGCGCGCTCCCCGGGCCCGACGCGCCGAGCTGGTCGCACATGGCGTTGGCGGTCGGTGAGCCGCTGATGACGGCGCGGTGGCCGCGCAGCGACAGTGGCTTGGCCACGACGACGTCCTCGACGTAGGTGCCACGGCACACCTCGACCAGCCCCCACGCGGGTGCGGCCTCGACCCCGGCCTGGATCGTCGAGTACCGGGCCCGGGAGCACGACCGGCCCGAGTTGCCGGGCTTGGCGAAGGGCGACACGTACACCACCAGGGGCTTCGAGTGGTGATGACCCTTCCCGTCGTGCGCCGTGGCGACCCCGGCACCTGCCAGGAGCACCGTCCCGATCAACAGCACCGAGGCGGTGACCGACCTCATTGTGCGAGCAGTTCCTACGCGCCTCATCATCCGACCTCCGGTGGAGTGTTCGTCCTGTGACCGTCCCCGCGAGCGGACGCGCCAGACGCGCTCGTCCCGGCTACCTCACGGCCGGCAGGCCGTTCCCGCTGGTGGACTGAAGCAAACGTAAACCCGGCTCGGTCGCAGTCAACCCTCAACAAAGCGCCGAGCGACCCTGACGTCGTTGCAGGTTCCGAACACCGGCACCCGCGGCTCGTGGACCTACGCCAGACGGGCCGGGAAGCCCCCGGTTGCGACGGGTCCCCAGTTGCTCGGCGTGATCCGCACGAGCGCCTTGCCCTGGCGGCGCATGGCCTCCCGGTACTCGTCCCAGTCGGGGTGCTCACCCGTTATCGCGCGGTAGTAGTCGACGAGGGGCTCGAGGGCCTCGGGCAGGTCGAGCACCTCGGCGCTCCCGTCGACCTGCACCCACGGGCCGTTCCACTCGTCGGACAGCACGAGCACGGTCGCGACGCCGTTGCGCCGGACGTTCGCCACCTTGGCCCGCTCGGGGTAGGTCGAGATCACGATGCGCCCGGACTCGTCGACGCCTCCGGTGACGGGTGACAGCTGAGGGCCGCCGTTGGCCCGGGTGGTCACGAGCACGAGACGGTGGCGGGGCCGCACGAAGTCGAGCAGCTCGTCGCGGTCGACAACGGTGTTGGTGGCGATGCTCGGGCTCATGGGGTCCTCCCGGAGAGGCGGGTCAGGTGGGCGGGTCGGCGCCCTCGGGGATGCGGATGGCGGCGAGCTGGGTGGCTTGGCCGACCAGGCGGTCGGTGCTGTCCCAGATCTCGCACACCTCGTCGACGCGGTGGTCGTCGATGGAGTGGGCGGTCTGGCGGATGCGCAACGGGCCCGGGGCGGGGCAGGCCCGCACGTAGGCGGTGAGCGAGAGCGTGGGCACCCACCCGGTGAACGCCAGCCCGAAGGTGGCGGGCGGCAGCGCGTCGAGGAAGAAGAGCAGGGCGAGCGGGTCGACCGGTCGGTCGTCGGCGAACGAGACCCAGCCGCGCAGGTCGGCCCGGCCCGACAGCTCACCCCGCGTGAAGCCGAGGCTCGCCGGGTCGAGCCGCAGGTCGGTGCGGGCCATGATCGGGACCTCGAACGGCGCGCCCTCCCGGGCTGCGGGGAGGCGGATGCACTCGGACCGGGGCGGGACCGTGAACAGCTCGCGGTCGGACCACCAGGGCGGCGGCGGCTCGGCCGGGAGCAGCCCCATGGTGAAGGCCGCCTCGACGCACGCGCGGTCGCCCTGGAGCAGCGACGCCCGGGCCTGGCTGGCGCCGTGCCCCACGCGCAGCACCTCCACCATCACCGCGGCGGGACCGGGATCGGGCGCCCAGAGGAAGTGGGCGGTGGCGGCGAGCGGGTCGCGGTGCGGGCTGTCGGCCACCCCGAGGGCGTCGCCGACGGCGCGGGCGATGGCCGCCAAGAGGTAGCCGCCGTTCGGCTTGAGGCCCACCGTCCACCCTTCGTCGATGTCGAGGTCGAAGCTCACGCCGTCGCCGCGGGGTCGCACGTGGGTGGCGGCGTCGAACTCGAACGACGGCCGGCTGGGGGCTCCGGGAGGCATGGTCGCAGCGTACGGGGGATCTCGACCCGCGGGTCAAGACGCTGCGGTACGGTCGACACCTGCCCGCCATCGTCTCCCGAGGAGGCTCCGTCGTGTCCACCGATCCCGCCCAGCTCGTGAAGGTACGGCTCACCCAGCTCCTCGACGAAGTCGACCCCCGCACGGCCGGCTTCACCGAGGTCCGGGGCCGCCAGTACGACCTCGGCCTGGCGTGGGTGCACTTCCCCGAGGGCTGGGGCGGCCTGGGCCTGCCGCCCAACATCCAGAAGGACATCGACGCCGCGCTGCGTGAGGCCGGGGCCGGCTCCCCAGACGCGCGGCACTTCTTCGGCCTCACCATGGCCGGCCCGACCATCGTCACCCACGGCGACGAAGCGCTCAAGAAGCGGCTGCTGCGGTCCATGTTCACCGGCGAGGACTCCTGGTGCCAGCTGTTCAGCGAGCCCGGCGCAGGCTCCGACCTGGCGGGTCTGGCGTGCCGCGCGGTGCGCGACGGCGACGAGTGGGTCATCACCGGGCAGAAGGTGTGGAACACGCTCGCCCACCTGGCCGACCGCGGCATGCTCGTGGCCCGCACCGACCCCGACGCACCCAAGCACAAGGGCCTCACCTACTTCGCCCTCGACATGCACGCGCCGGGCGTCGAGGTGCGACCGCTGCGCCAGATCACCGGTGAGGCGGAGTTCAACGAGGTCTACCTGACCGAGGTGCGGGTGCCCGACGCCGACCGCATCGGCGACGTGGGCGAGGGCTGGCGCGTGGCCATGACCACGCTCTCCAACGAGCGCACCACCATCGGCGGCGGCGGCGGGCTCCCGGCACGCGGCTCGGGCACCATCGCCGAGGCCGTGCGCATCTGGCAGGACGAGCCGAACATCGACCACAACGCGCCCGCCAAGGACCGGCTCGTGCAGATGTGGATCCGCGCCGAGGCGCTGCGGCTCACCAACATCCGCGCCGCGCAGAACCGCAAGGCGGGCAACCCCGGCCCCGAGGGCTCCATCGCCAAGCTGATGTTCGCCGAGGTGAACAAGGACCTCTACGAGCTCTGCGTCGACCTCCTCGGGGCCCAGGCCCTGATCGGCGCCGACTACGA
>JADGOP010000307.1 GCA_017882935.1 Actinomycetota bacterium | reverse complement strand
TGCAGACCGGGGGCGTGCCGCTCGCGCACAAGCTGGGGACCGCGCTCGAGCAGATCGAGGGCGAGTCGCCGCCCGTCGGCTCGCTCGACGTGGCCTTCTACCGCGACGACATCGGCCTGCGACCGGTCCTGCCCGAGGCCGTCACCGACCTCCCGGCCGACCTCGACGGGGCCACCATCGTCCTGGTCGACGACGTGCTCTTCACCGGGCGCACCATCCGGGCGGCGCTCGATGCGCTGACGGCCTACGGGCGGCCCCGCTCGGTGCAGCTGGCCGTCATGGTCGACCGGGGGCACCGCGAGCTCCCCATCCGGCCCGACTACGTCGGCAAGAACCTGCCCACCCGCCGTGACGAGGTCGTCGATGTCACCGACGACGGCGTCGACCTCGGCGAGATGGTCAAGTAGCCGCCCGATGACCCACCTGCTCTCGGTCGACGACCTCGGCGGTGCCTCCGGCATCGAGGAGGTCCTCCGCCTGACCGACTCCTTCGTGGAGGTCAGCGCCCGCTCCATCCCCAAGGTGCCGGCGCTCCGTGGCAAGACCATCGCCTGGCTCTTCTACGAGGACTCCACCCGCACCCGGCTCTCGTTCGAGACGGCGGCCAAGCGGCTCTCGGCCGACACCATGAACTTCAGCGTCGGCAGCTCCTCGGTCAACAAGGGGGAGTCGCTGCGCGACACCGCCCGCACCATCGAGGCCATGGGCGTCGACGCCATCGTGGTGCGCCACGGCTCCGCCGGAGCGCCCCACCGCGTGGCCTCCTGGGTCGACGCGTCGGTGATCAACGCCGGCGACGGCTGGCACGAGCACCCCACGCAGGCGCTGCTCGACTGCTACACGATCCGCCAGCAGCTGGGGTCGCTCGAGGGGCGCCACATCGCCATCGTGGGCGACATCAAGCACTCCCGGGTGGCGCGCTCGAACGTGCTCGCCTTCAGTGCGCTCGGCGCCGAGGTCACGCTGGTGGCGCCGCCCACCCTGCTGCCGCCCAGCGTCGACACGTGGCCGGTGAAGATCAGCAACGACCTCGACGCAGTGCTCCCCACGGTCGACGTCGTCTACCTGCTGCGCATGCAGCGCGAGCGCATGACCGAGTCGCTGCTGCCGACGCTGCGCGAGTACACCGCCTTCTGGGGGCTCACCGTCGCCCGCGCCGCGCTGCTGCGCCCCGACGCGCTGGTCATGCACCCGGGGCCCATGAACCGCGGGGTCGAGATCGCCGCCGAGGTGGCCGACCTGCCCCGGTCGCTGATCATCGACCAGGTGCGCAACGGCGTGGCCGTGCGCATGGCGGTGCTCTACCTGCTGCTCGGCTCGGGGGCCGAGCTGGGCACCACCGCCGAGGAGCGTGTTCGTGCCTGACCCCACCGTCGTCCTGAAGGGTGGCCGGGTCGTCGACGCCACCGGCGAGCGCGCGGCCGACGTGCTGATCGGTGCCGACGGCACCATCGCGGCCATCGGCGCCGACCTCATTGCGCCCCGCGTCCTCGACGCCGGCGGCTGCATCGTGGCCCCCGGCTTGGTCGACCTGCACAGCCACCTGCGCGAGCCGGGCCAGGAGGACGCCGAGACCGTGGAGTCCGGCAGCCGCTGCGCTGCGCTCGGCGGCTACACCGCGGTGGTGGCCATGCCCAACACCACGCCGGCCATCGACTCGGCCGCGATGGTGCACGAGGTCCGGTCGCTCGGCGCCACGGCGCTGTGCCACGTGGCGGTGAGCGGTGCCATCACCGTCGGCCGCGCCGGCGAGCAGCTGGCGCCGATGGCCGAGATGGCGGCCCTCGGCGTCCGCATCTTCACCGACGACGGCACCGGCGTGCAGGACAACCGCCTCATGCGCCGGGCCATGGAGTACGCCAGCGGCCTCGGCGTGCGCCTCGCCCAGCACTGCGAGGACTCCGCGCTCGCCGCCGGGGGGCACATGCACGAGGGCGAGTGGTCGAGCCGACTCGGCATCCCGGGCCAGCCCGCGGAGGCCGAGGAGGTCATGGTGCAGCGCGACATCTCGCTGGCCCGCCTCACCGGGGCGAGCATCCACTTCCAGCACCTCTCCACCGCCGGGTCGGTCGCCATGGTGCGTGCTGCCAAGGCCGAGGGGCTCGACGTCACGGCGGAGGCCACGCCGCACCACCTGGCCCTCACCCACGCCCTGTGCGCCGGCTTCGACCCGGTCTTCAAGGTGAACCCGCCGTTGCGCACCGACGCCGACGTGGCGGCCGTGGTCGCGGGGGTGCTCGACGGCACCATCGACGCCATCGCCACCGACCACGCCCCGCACGTGCAGGAAGCCAAGGAGCGCCCGTTCGACCAGGCGCCGCCCGGCATGCTGGGGCTCGAGACCGCGCTGGGCGTGGCCGTCACCGAGCTCTCGAAGCAGGGCGACATCGACTGGGTGCAGCTGCTGGCGCTGCTGTCGTGGCAGCCGGCGGCCATCGCTGGTCTCGCCGAGCACACCGGCACCCTCGTCGAGGGCCGCGCCGCCCACCTCTGCGTCATCGACCCCACCTCGGTGTGGGCCGTCGACGCGGCGCAGTCGGCCAGCTTGAGTCGCAACACGCCCTGGGCCGGTCGCCGGCTCACCGGGCGGGTCCGCCACACCGTCCTCGCCGGTGAACCGGTGGTCGTCGACGGCGAGGCCACGAGATGAACGAGACGAAGGGATCCCCCAGGTGACGGTGCTGCAGTCCCTGCTCGTCCTCAGCGACGGCACGGTGTTCGAGGGCGAGGCCTTCGGGGCCGCGCCCGATGGCGCGGTGGCCACGGGCGAGGTCGTGTTCAACACGGTCCTGTCGGGCTACCAGGAGGTGATCACCGACCCCTCGTACGCAGGGCAGGTCATCACCTTCACCTACCCGCACATCGGCAACTACGGCGTCACGGCCACCGACGACGAGAGCCGGCGGCCCTTCTGCCGCGGCGTCATCGTCCGCGAGCTGGCGCGGCGCCGCAGCAACTGGCGCAGCACCGACGACCTCGACGCCTTCCTGCGCCGCACCGGCGTGCCGGGCATCGGGGGCATCGACACCCGGCGGCTCACCCGCCACATCCGCGACGCCGGTGCGATGCCCGGCGCGTTCGGCATCGTCGACGCCCGGGCCGAGCACCCCACCGACGAGGCCACGTTGCGCGCCGCGGCCGTCGCCGAGCCCGGCACCGACGGGGTCGACCTCGTCTCCACCGTCACCACCGCCGAGCCCTACACCGTCGGCACCGAGGGCGAGGGGCCGCGCATCGTGGCCTACGACTTCGGCATCAAGCGCACGATCCTGCGCCACCTCGCCGGCATCGGCCACGTCGAGGTGGTGCCTGCGGGCACCGGTGCCGCCGAGGTGCTGGCCCGCCGGCCCGACGGTGTGTTCCTGTCGAACGGGCCCGGCGACCCGGCCACCGTGCCCTACGCCGCCGAGGCCATCAAGGGGCTGCTCGGCGAGGTGCCGGTGTTCGGCATCTGCCTCGGGCACCAGCTGCTCTGCACCGCGCTCGGCGGGTCCATCGAGAAGCTGCCCTTCGGCCACCACGGTGGCAACCACCCGGTGCGCCACCTGCGCACCGGCATCGTGGAGATCACCAGCCAGAACCACAACTTCGCCGTGGTCGAGGGCTCGGTGCCCAACAGCGAGGTCACGCACGTGAACCTCAACGACGGCGTGATCGAGGGCATCCGCTGCACCGACATCCCGGCGTTCAGCGTGCAGCACCACCCCGAGGCCGGTCCCGGCCCCCACGACAGCGCCTACCTCTTCACGGAGTTCGCCGCACAGATGGAACGACACCGCAAGGGCCTGCCGTCCGACGCAGCCGTCACCGTCGTGACCGGCCGCCAACACGGCTACGAGACCCCCGGCCTGCCGAAGTC
>JADGOP010000306.1 GCA_017882935.1 Actinomycetota bacterium | reverse complement strand
CCCGCCACGCCGACCTCATCGCCGAGGTGCGCGCCGCCGGCGCCCGCATCCGCCTCATCCCCGACGGCGACGTCGCCGGCGCCATCTCCACCGCCTGGCCCGAGACGGGCGCCGACGTGCTCTTCGGCATCGGCGGCACACCCGAGGGCGTCATCACGGCGGCTGCGCTCAAGTGCATGGGCGGTGCCATGCAGGGCCGTCTCTACCCGCGCGACGACGAGGAGCGGAACGCAGCCATCGCCTTCGGGTTCGACCTCGACCGGGTGCTGCACATCGACGACCTGGTGCAGGGCGACAACTGCTTCTTCGCCGCCACCGGCATCACCGACGGCGACCTGCTCAAGGGCGTGCACTACGACGCCCGCGGCGCCACCACCCAGTCGCTCGTGATGCGGTCCAAGTCGGGCACCGTGCGCATGATCAACGCCCGCCACCAGCTCCGCAAGCTCAAGGTCTACAGCTCCATCGAGTTCGGCTGACGCACCCCGCACCCGCCCCCCTCACGCGAATGTTCTGTGGGAAGCCCCGGAAAACGGGCACTTCTGGGGGGAACTACAGCAAGCGCGCCACGAGGCGGTCGAGCGACTCGCGGTAGTGCGGTGCCAGCGTCAGGCCCGCGCGCCGCAGCTCGGCGTTGTCGAGCACCGAGTTGGCGGGCCGCGGCGCGGGGCGCGGCGGTTGCAGGTCGGCCGTGGAGACGGGCTGCACGCGGTCGGGGTCGAGGCCGGCCGACTCGAGGACCGCGCGGGCGAACTCGTACCAGCTGACCGCTCCCTGGTTGGTGACGTGGAACAGGCCGGGGCGCTGCTCGACCACCAGGGTGCGGATGACCCCCGCCAGGTCGGGGGCGAAGGTGGGGTGGCCCCGCTGGTCGTCGACGAACGACAGCGTGGGGTGCTCGGCGGCGAGGCGGAGGATGGTCTTCACCATGTTCGGACCGTGGAACCCGCACACCCACGAGGTGCGCACGATGGTGGAGCCGGGGTGCAGCTCACGCTCGCCCGCCAGCTTCGAACGGCCGTAGACCGACTGCGGGTTGGGCTCGTCGGCCTCGTCGTAGGGCGTGGGCTTGGTGCCGTCGAACACGTAGTCGGTCGACACGTAGACCACCGGTACATCACGCTGCGCGGCGGCGTCGGCCACGTTGCGCGTGCCGACGGCATTCACGGCAAACGCCCGGTCGGGGTCACCTTCGCAGGCGTCGACGGCGGTCCAGGCGGCCGGGTGCACCACCACGTCGGGGCGGGCGGCAGCCACGGCCTGAATCAGCGCGGCACGGTCGGTGATGTCGACCTGGGCCAGGTCGGTGGCGACGACCTCGTGATCGGCGAAGGCCGCCACCAGCTCGTGCCCGAGCTGGCCTTCGGCCCCCGTGAGGAAGATGCGCATGGGTCGGTCAGGCCTGCCTGAGCGGCTGCCACCACCAGGCGTTGTCGCGGTACCAGCCCACGGTGAGGTCGAGCGCGTCGTCGAGCGTGTGCACCGGCTTCCAGCCGAGCGCGGTCACCTTGCTCGTGTCGATGGAGTAGCGGCGATCGTGGCCCAACCGGTCGGCCACGGGCTCGATGAAGCTGGCGTCGCGACCGCAGCGGGTGATGAGCCGCTCGGTGAGCTCGCGGTTGGTGATCTCGTTCCCGGCACCGATGTTGTAGATCTCGCCGAGCGTCCCCTGCCGCAGCACGAGGTCGACAGCGGCGCAGTTGTCGTCGACGAAGCACCAGTCGCGCACGTTGAGGCCGTCGCCGTAGAGCGGCACCCGCCGCCCCTCCAACAGGTTGGTGGCGAACAGCGGGATGACCTTCTCGGGGAACTGGAACGGCCCGAAGTTGTTCGACGAACGCGTGACCAGCACCGGGAGGCCGTACGTCTCGCGGTGCGCGAGCGCGATGAGGTCGGAGCCGGCCTTCGACGCCGAGTAGGGCGAACGGGGGCTCAAGGCGTCGGTCTCGGAGAAGGAGCCGTGCTCGATGGAGCCGTAGACCTCGTCGGTGGAGATGTGCAGGAAGCGCTCGACGCCGACGTGGCGCGCCACGTCGCACAGCACGTTGGTGCCGTCGCAGTTGGTGCGCATGAAGGCGTCGGGCGCCACGATCGAGCGGTCGACGTGGCTCTCGGCGGCGAAGTGCACCACCGCGTCGTGTCCGGCCATGGCGGCGGTGACGGCCTCGCGGTCGCAGATGTCGCCCTGCACGAAGCGGTAGCGCGGGTGGTCGGCCACGTCGCGCAAGGTGGTGAGGTTTCCGGCGTAGGTGAGCAGGTCGAAGACCGTGACCTCGTCGTCGGTGGTGGCGAGCACGCGGCGGACGTAGTTCGATCCGATGAATCCGGCACCACCGGTGATGAACAGCCTCATCCCACCAGTCTCCCCCACCGCACCGACCCTCCCGAAACGGGCCGGTCCGGGGCCGACCGCGCCATCACGCCGTCACGCCGTCAAGGGCGCAGGCGGGCGTGCGGCTGCCACTGCGGCTCGATGGCGGCGCGCCGCGGGTTCTGCTGGTCGCGCGTCGACAGCACGGGATCGGTTACGCCCCAGTCGGCCTGCACCGCGGGATCGTCCCATGCCACGCCCAGCTCGTCGGCCGGGTTGTAGTAGCTGTCGACGAGGTAGGTGATGGTCATGTCGGTGAGCGCCGCGAAGCCGTGCGCCACGCCCGGCGGGATGAACACGCCCCGGTGCGACTTGGTGCCGTCGGCCTGCACGCCCAGGTCGAGCGTGAGCGTGGCCCCGT
This sequence comes from Actinomycetota bacterium, assembly GCA_017882935.1. GTDB lineage: Bacteria > Actinomycetota > Acidimicrobiia > Acidimicrobiales > Iamiaceae > JADGOP01. Next base: position 1,136 of record JADGOP010000306.1, on the reverse strand, counting down.
CGGTGGGCGAGCCCGTCCGCAGGTCGTGCAGCACCACCCGGGCGGTGCCGTTGGGCACGTACCAGTAGTCGGCCTGGTGGAGGTGGTAGTGCAGCCCGACCACGGCACCGGCCTGGCGGTCGCCACGGTTCCCCTGCACCATCTCCCGCCCCTGCGGGAACCACTCGCGCCGGTAGGTCTCGACGAAGTACCCACGCTCGTCGCCGTGCACGTCGGGGTCGACGATCTGCACCCCGACGATGACGTCGGATTCGGTCACGCGTGCCACGGTTGCGGCTCCTGTCGGTCGGGCGTCATTCGAGGTCGACGACGGAGTGGTCGCCCAGCATGAGTCGGGTGGCCTTCGGCCTGGCCTCGGACCGGGTCACCACCACCTGCTTGCCGATGAGCGAGTCCTGCATGCGCGGGACCCCTTCGATGCGGCTCTGCTCGAGGACGACCGAGTGCTCGATCTCGGTGTTCACGATCTCGCAGCCGAAGTACACCGACGTGTACGGGCCGATGTAGCTGTCGCGCACCACCGTGTCGCGGCCCACGATGGCCGGGCCCCGCACGGTCGAGTTGATCAGCATCGCACCCTCCTCGATGACCACCCGGCCCTCGAGGCGCGAGTCGCCGTCGACCATGCCGTCGACCCGGGAGGTGATGGTCTCGAGGATGAGCCGATTGCCCTCCAGGAGGGGTGCCAGCTTGCCCGTGTCGATCCACCAGCCGTCGACGACCTCGTGGCGGACCCGGCGACCGTGGTCGATGAGCCACTGGATGGCGTCGGTGATCTCGAGCTCGCCGCGGGCCGAGGGGCGGATCGACCGCACGGCCTCGTGGATGGAGCGGTCGAAGAGGTAGACGCCGACCAGCGCCAGGTCGGACGGCGGCACCGGAGGCTTCTCGACCAGCCGCACGACCTCGCCGGAGTCGTTGAGCTCGGCCACGCCGAAGCGCTCGGGGTCGGGGACGTGGGCCAGCAGGATCTGCGCCGACGGCGCGTCGACCTCGGCGCCGAGTGCCGGCGCGGCTGCCGCGCGCCGGTCGCGCTCGAAGGCCTCGACGAACGTGCCGATGCCCTGCCGGAGCAGGTTGTCGCCCAGGTACATGACGAAGTCGTCGTCGCCCAGGAAGTCGGCGGCGATGAGCAC
>JADGOP010000305.1 GCA_017882935.1 Actinomycetota bacterium | reverse complement strand
CGGCGTGGGTGCGACGCGTGCGGCGGGCCCGGACCCGAACGGCAGCACCCAGTCGTCGGTCGCACCCGCGCCGGGTGCCGGGGCCCGACCGTGGGTCGGCTCGGTCATCGCCTCCCGCCGAGTCCGCCCCGCTCGTGGCCGATCTCGCGGCGCAGCAGGCCACGGTAGGCCTCCTCGGCAGGGCGACCCTGGTGGCACGCGGCATAGACCTGCTCGGCGATGGGCATGTCGACCCCGTGGTTGGCGGCGAGCTCCATGACCACCTTCGAGGTCTTCACACCTTCGGCGACCATGTGCATCTCGGCGACGATCTCGTCGATGCTGCGGCCCTTGCCGAGCTGCTCACCGACGTAGCGGTTCCGGCTCTGCGAGCTGATGCACGTGGCGATGAGGTCGCCCATGCCGGCCAACCCGGCGAAGGTGGGGGGCTCCCCGCCCATGGCCTCGCCCAGGCGGCTCATCTCCGACAGCGCGCGGGTGATCACCGCGGCACGGGTGTTGTCGCCCGTGCCCAGCCCGTCGGCCATGCCCGAGGCGATGGCCATGACGTTCTTCAGCACGCCACCGAGCTCGCAGCCGATGACATCGTGGTGGGTGTAGACGCGGAACAGCTCGCCCGCGAACAGCGGCTGCAGGGCGAGCGCCACGTGGTCGTCGTCGATGGCCACCACGCTGGCGGCCGCGTCGCCGGCCAGGATCTCCTTGGCCAGGTTCGGCCCCGTGAGCAGCCCCACCGGGTGGCCCGGCAGGACCTCCTCGATGATCTGGGTCATGCGCAGCTTGGTGTCCTGCTCGAGGCCCTTGGCGAGGCTCAGCACCGGCACCCACGGCCGCACCCATGGCGCCAGCTCGGTGAGGGTGGCGCGGAAGCCGTGCGACGGCACGCCCATGACCACCACGTCGGCGGAGCGCACGGCCCGCTCGAGGTCGGCGGTGGCCTCGAGGGCCACCGGCAGGCGGAACGACGGCAGGTAGTCGCCGTTCTCGTGCTCGGTGTGGATCTGCTCGGCCAGCTCGGGGCGGCGGGCCCAGAGCACCGTGGGCGTGTTGGCGGCCGCGAGGCTCGCCACGGTCGTGCCCCACGAGCCCGCGCCGACGACGGCCACCCGGATCTCCATGGCCGGGAAACCTAACCGAGTCGGGGCCGTCCGCCGGGGGTGCCGCCGTACACTCCCCGGGGCATGCCCGAACCCCGCTCCCCCGGTCCCGACCCCGCGGGCGTGGCCGTGCTGGTGCCGGTGAAGGCCTTCCACCAGGCCAAGCTGCGGCTCGCCGCGTCGCTCGACGCTGCGGCCCGCGCCGCGCTGGCCGAGCGCATGGCCACCACCGTGCTCGCGGCGGCGAGCCCGCTCCCGGTGTGGGTCGTCTGCGACGACGACGCGGTCGCGAGCTGGGCCACGGCGGCCGGCGCCGGCGTGTCGTGGCAGCCGGGCCGCGGCCTCAACGACGCGGTGGGCGCGGCGGTTGCCGAGCAGGCCGCGGCCGGCGTCGGACGGGTGATCGTGGCGCACGGCGACCTGCCGCTCGCGCGCGAGCTGTCGTGGCTCGTCGACCCGGCGACCCCTGACGAGGTGGTGCTGGTGCCCGACCGCCGCGACGACGGCACCAACGTGGCCTGCATCCCGACCGCCGCGGGGTTCCGCTTCGCGTACGGCGCCGGGTCGTTCGGCCGTCACCGCGCCGAGGCTGCGCGGCTCGGGCTGCCGCTGCGCATCACGCGCGATGCCGCGCTCGGCTGGGACGTCGACGTCCCCGACGACCTCACCGCCGTGCCCGACCTCTGACGAGGACCTGTAAAAGTCTCGTTAGGAGCCGTTGCCCCGCACTGCTGCCGGGCATACAACGGAATCGTGATCGCAGCACCCGACGTCCGGTCGAAGGCCTCCCGCTGGCTCCCGGTCGTCGCCGCGGTCGCGACCCCGTGGGCCGTGGCCGCCGCGCTGCTGCCGTTCCGGGCCCGCGTCGACAACGCCACCATCGCCCTGGCACTGGCCGTGGTCGTCGTGGCGGTCACCGTGCTGAGCCGCCGCCGGATCGCCGGGCTGCTCAGCGCCGTCTCCGCGGCCGCAGTGTTCGACCTCCTGTTCACCGTGCCGTACGGGTCGTTCCGCATCAACTCGACGCGTGACGTGCAGACCGACGTCGCGCTCCTGGTGCTCGGCGTGCTCGCCGGTGAGGTGGCGCACGCCATCCAGGGGCGCATCGAGGACCTGCGCACCAGTCGCCACCGGTTCTCCTTCATCACGAGCCTGTCCAATCTCGCGGCCGACGGGGAACCGGTGGACTTCCTGGCCATGAGCACGGCCGCCGAGCTCACCACCCTGCTCGACCTCCGCGACTGCTCGTTCACCACCGACGCCACGGTCGCCGCCCCCCTGGCGTCGCTGGACGCGCAGGGCACGGTGCGGTGGGGCCCGCTGATCTGGGGCACCGAGTGCTGGGGCCTGCCCGCCAAGGGGGTGGCCATCCCGGTGCGCCACCGCGGCGACTGCCTCGGCTACCTGGTCATGCACCCCACCCCGGGGGTGTCGGTGACCCGCGAGGCGCTCGAGGTTGCGGCGGCCTACGCCGCGCAGCTCGGGGCCGCCGCCCCGCGCCGCCAGGCCGCCTGAACCCGTCGCGTTCCGGGTCGATCTTCGGTCGCCCCGACGACCGAGGATCGACCCGGAACGCGGGGGTGGGGCCAAAACGGGAGAAGAGGGGCCCGGAGGCCCCTCTTCCCGAACTGGTCGGCGGAGACCGCCGCCAGGTCACTTCTTCTTGGCTGGTCCGTTCAGCTGCTCGCGCATGGTCGACGAGGCGGTGAACTTCAGGGCCTTGCGGGCCGGGACCTTGACGGTCTCACCCGTTCGTGGGTTGCGGGCGGTGGTGGCCGCCTTCTTGATCCCCGCGAAGGAACCGAAGCCCGGCCATGCGACCTTGTCGCCGTTCTTCGCAGCTGCGATCGCGTTGTCGAAGAACGCGCCGAGAACTGCCTCGGCGTCCTTCTTGCTGACACCCGCGTTGTTCGCAACCGTGTCGAGCAGGTCTGCCTTCGTGATGCTGGCCACCGCCACCTCCTGAGGTTTCGTTTCGGTGATAAGCCTCGTAGATCAGACTCGCTGGAGAGGCCCAGGTCAAGGACCCTCGGGATTTCCTCCGATCCGGTGCGTGCTGCACCCACTCCGGGTTGCGGTCGAGGGGGGTGCCCGCGAGGCTGCCCGGATGCTCGACGACGGCACCTACGACGCGCTGGTGGTCGACGCCGAGCCGCTCGACGACGGTCGGGTCGCGGTCGACCTCACGATCCTGTCGGGGAGCCACAAGGGCGACGTCGTCTCCGTCCGCGCCCCCGCCCCGCTGCGTGGCGACGTGCTCGACCTCCTCGGCATACCCGCCACGCTCCGCGTGGCCGACGGCGCGCCCTCGGTCACCTTCGAGCCGTGAAACCTGCTGGCGGGTGGGCGGCCGGGGCGACACACTCGGCCGATGAGCAGGTACTGGCCGCTGTTCGACCTGCGGGTGCGCACGCCCCGGGTCGTGCTGCGCCCGATCACCGACGACGACCTCGACGCGCTGTGCGACCTGGCGCTGCAGGGCGTGCACGACCCCGGGCACATGCCGTTCACCACGCCCTGGACCGACCTCCCGCCCGACGAGCAGGTGCTCGGCAACCTGCAGTTCGTCTGGCGCCGACGCGCCGACTGGACGGTCGACGACTGGTCGCTCGGCCTCGGGGCCTGGGAGGACGGGGTGCTGGTGGGCCGTCAGGACGTCTTCGCCCAGTCGTTCCCGGTGCTGCGCTCGGTCGAGACCGGCTCGTGGGTGGGGCTCGAGCACCAGGGCCGAGGCCTCGGTAAGGAGCTGCGGTCCGCCGTGCTGCACCTCGCGTTC
>JADGOP010000304.1 GCA_017882935.1 Actinomycetota bacterium | reverse complement strand
TGCCCGTGGCCACCGTCCCCGCCAACGTCCTGGCGGCGCCCGCGGCCGCCGGGGTGGCCATCTGGGGCCTGCCGGCGGGCCTGACGGGGGCCGCGCTCGGCGGGGGCGTCGCCTCGCTGCTCGTCACCCCTACGGGCTGGCTGCTCGGCTGGGTCGGTGGCGTGGCCCGCGCCTCGGCCGGTCTGCCGTTGGGTCGGCTGGGCACCGGCGGGGCCGTGGCGCTGTCGCTGGGCGTCGTCGTGCTCGCGCTCGGCCACTCCAGGTCGTCGGTACCGACCTGGCGGTGGCTCGGCAGGGCCGGTGGCGCCCTGGCGTGTGGCACCCTGGTGTGGCCGGGCCTGGCGCTGTGGCTCGCCCCGCCGACCGGGCCTCTCGACGGTGGGATCGTGCTGCATCGCGGTGGGGGAGCGTCGGTGGCAGTGGTGTCGAGCCGCGCCTCGTTGAGCCGGTCGCTCGACTCGCTTGCGGCTGCGGGCGTGCGCCGCCTCGACCTGGTCACGGTGCCCCGGGGCGGCCCTGCCGATGGGGCCTTCGTGGCCGGGCTGCGCCACCGGATACGGGTGGGTCGCGTCCTCGGGCCGCCGGGCGAGCAGGTGCGGGGCGGCACGGCTGCCGAGGCCGGGCAGCGCTGGCGCGTCGGCGGGCTGGTCGTCACGGTGCGGGCCACCGCTCCCCACCTCAGCGTCTCGGTGGGGCCCGTCGTGGCCGGCCGCGCCCAGGGCCGGCCGGTTCGCCGAACCGGATCTGCGCGTGGCGCGCGCATCCAGACCCGTGAACCCGCGCGGACGGCGGCGCAGGTGCCGGACGGCGGGCGCGGGCCGCCCGGGTAGCGTCGCGGCGTGCCCCCGGCCCCCGGCCTCGACAACGCCTCCCTGCTGCTGCACCCCGTCGTCATCGGCGTGCTCCCGGTCGCTGCCGGCACCGACGCGCACACCGCGGCGGAGGCCGCGCAGGTGCTGCTGGCCGCCGGTGCCGACGTGGTCGAGGTCGTCCGCTCGGGCCCGGACGCGGGGGCCACCCCCGCCGGTCTCTCGCAGGCCGAGCTCGTGGCCTCGCTCACCGAGGCCGGCATCCCGGCTGCGGTCACGGTTGCGGGCGTCGCCGACGTCCACCTGGCGGTCGGCAGTGGTGCCGTGCTGCTGCGCTGCATCGGTCCCGACCCTGCGGTTCCGATGACCTCGGGTATCGAGCAAACCGACCCGGTACTCGCGGCCAGGGCCGCCCTGCGACAAGCGCTCACCGACTCCGGGCTTCCGGTCATCCGGACCGCCGACGAGGCGCTCGTGGCCCAGGTGCGGGCCGACGGCCTACCACGGTTCCCCACCGCTGCGATCGCGTTCCCCCCGCAGCGCCCACCCTCCACCCGCCCCCTCCTCGAGCTGCCGCTTGCGGCGATCACAGCACCGCGGCGCGACGACCAGCCGCGCCCGGACACCGACACCGAGCCGGGCACGGTCGTGCCGGTCGTGGCCGACATCGACGCCGAGCACGCGGCCGACCACAGCGTCGTGGCCGCGCAGGTCACCGCCGCGCTCGTGGCGGGCGTCCGGGTCTTCCGCACGCCCGACCCGCGGACGGTCCGGCGGGTGGCGCACGTCATCACCGCCGTCGAGGCGGCGGGCTGATGGCGGCCACCACCACGGCCACGCCGATCCGGCTGGTGCGCGGCAGCGACGAGGTCCTCCTCAACGAGGCCGTCGTGGAGCTGGTGGCGAACCTGGTGGGTGACGGCGACCGCAGCCTGCTCGTCGACGAGTTCGCCGGGGCCGACTACGAGCTGGCGGCGGTGGTCGACGCGGCGCAGACGCTGCCGTTCCTCACCGACCAGCGCATCGTGGTGGCCCGCAACGCGGGTCGGTTCTCGAAGGCCGACGACGTCGCGTCCCTGGTCGCCTACCTCGCCGACCCGCTGGCGTCGAGCGAGCTGGTGGTGGTGTGGGAGACGCCTCCGGGCGAGCGGCTGTCGGCGGTGCCGAAGAAGCTGGCCGACGCCATCAAGGCGTCCGGGGGCGAGGTCGTCGCCACCGACCCCGGCAGCGGCAAGGCCCGTGCCGACTGGTGGTCCGACCACCTCAAGGGCGCCCCGGTCACGCTCGATGCCCGCGCCGGCGCCCTCGTGAAGGAGCAGTTGGCCGACGACGTGAGCGAGTGGTCGGCACTGGTGGCACGCCTCGTGGCGGTCTACGGCGAGGGAGCGAAGCTCGGGGTCGACGAGGTCGAGCCCTACCTCGGCCGGGCGGGGTCGGTGCCGCCGTGGGACCTCACCGACGCCATCGACGCGGGGCGCACGGCCGCGGCGCTCGACATGCTCCACCGTATGCTCGATGCGGGGGACCGGCACCCGCTGCAGGTCATGGCCACGCTGCAGGGCCACTACGTGCGCATGCTGCGCCTCGACGGCTCAGGCGCCCGCAACGAGCGCGACGCGGCCGATCGGTTGGGCATGAAGGGGTCGACGTTCCCGGCAAAGAAGGCCCTGGCCCAGGCGCGGGCGCTCGGCCACGACGGCGTGACCCGGGCCGTCACGCTGCTCGCCGAGGCCGACCTGACGCTCCGCGGTGGCGGCGTGGCCTGGCCCGGAGACCTGGTGCTCGAGGTGCTGGTGGCCCGCCTCAGCCGCCTCGGGGGCAGCCGGGGGGCGCGCCGCGGCTAGCGCGACGCGGGGTGACGCCGGGTCAGCTGTCGGCGGTCAGGGCGTTGATGCGGCGGACCAGGCGGGACTTGCGCCGAGCGGCCTGCTTCTTGTGGATGACGCCCTTGGAGCCGGCCTTGTCGATGCGCTTCACGGCCGCACGCAGGGCTTCCTCGGTGTTCTCGGCGCCGTCTTCGGCGGCCTTGACGGCCGACTTGACGCGCGTCTTCATCTCCGACCGCACGGTCTTGTTGCGAACCCGCCGCTTCTCGTTCTGGCGGTTGCGCTTGATCTGGCTCTTGATGTTGGCCACGGGAATCCTTCACGTGCGGCAGGTCGGGGAACAGCCCGGAGAGGCTAGACGGCGCGCCCGGTCCGTGTCACACCCGCGACGGGGGCCAGGTCGAGCCGGCCGTCAGGGGAGTTGCGCTCCACCCTCTACGCTTGGTCGCCCACCGCCGCCGTCCGATCGCGCCCATGACCGACATCGACCGCCTCCGCTGCCTCAGCGTGATCGCCCACATCGACCACGGCAAGACCACGCTGTCCGACCGGATCCTCGAGATCTGCGGTGCGGTCGACGCCCGCGACATGCGCGCCCAATACCTCGACACCATGGACCTCGAGCGTGAGCGCGGCATCACCATCAAGCTCCAGAGCGTCCGCCTCAACTTCAAGGACCACATCCTCAACATCATCGACACGCCGGGCCACGTCGACTTCGGCTACGAGGTGTCGCGGTCGCTGGCGGCCTGCGAGGGCGTGATCCTGCTGGTCGACGCCTCCCAGGGCATCGAGGCGCAGACGCTGGCCAACTGCTACCTCGCCATCGAGAACGACCTCGAGATCGTCGCCTGCCTGAACAAGATCGACCTGCCGGCCGCCGACCCCGACCGCTACGCCGGCGAGATCGAGACCGTGCTCGGCATCCCGGCCGACCAGGTGCTGCGCATCTCGGCCAAGACCGGCGAGGGGGTGTCGGAGCTGCTCGATGCCGTCGTCGAGCGCATCCCGGCCCCCCAGGGCGATCCCGACGCCCCGCTTCAGGCCCTCATCTTCGACTCCCACTTCGACCAGTACCGCGGCGTCGTGTCGTCGGTCCGCGTCATGAACGGCACGCTCCGCACGGGCGCCAAGGTCCGCTTCATCCAGGCCCGGACCACCCACGAGGCCGAGGAGATCGGCAGCCGCACGCCCGATCCCACCCCCGCCGCCACCCTCGGCCCGGGCGAGACGGGCTACCTCATCGCAGGCAT
>JADGOP010000303.1 GCA_017882935.1 Actinomycetota bacterium | reverse complement strand
GGCGGGACCGAAGTCGGGCGAGCCGAAGTTGCCGTGGCCGGCGACGAGGGGGTGGCGCAGGCTGAAGCTCTGGGCCATGCGCACGAGGGCGTCGTAGATGGAGGCGTCGCCGTGGGGGTGGAAGTAGCCCATCACGTGACCGGTGACGCGGGCGCTCTTCATGTAGGACCGGTCGGGACGGGCACCGATGTCGTACATGCCCCAGAGGATGCGGCGGTGCACCGGCTTGAGGCCGTCACGGGCGTCGGGCAGCGCCCGCGCCACGATGACCGACATGGCGTAGTCGAGGAAGGAGCGCTCCATCTCCTCCTGGATCTCGATGGGCTCCGTGTCGATCATGCCTTCGCCGTCGTCGGCGGGCTCGTCGGGGGGTCGCGTGTCGCTCATTCGTCTCGTTCGGTTGCGGGGCGCCGTCCTCAGATGTCGAGGAAGCGCACGTCCTTGGCGTTGGTCTGGATGAACTGCTTGCGGCTGTCGACGTCGTCACCCATCAGGATGGACACGACCTCGTCGGCCAGGGCGGCCTGCTCGACGGTGACCTGCAGCAGCGTGCGCCGGCCCACCTCCATGGTGGTGTCGCGCAGCTCCTCGTAGTCCATCTCACCGAGGCCCTTGAGACGGGCGAAGTCCTTGCGGTGGTTGGGCTTGTCGGCCAGGAAGGCGGCCTTGGCGGCATCGTCCTTGAGATACACCTTCTCCTTGCCCACCTCGGTGGAGTAGAGCGGCGGCTGGGCGATGTAGATGCAGCCCTGCTCGACGAGGCCGCGCATCTGGCGGAAGAAGAAGGTGAGCAGCAGGGTGCGGATGTGGCTGCCGTCGACGTCGGCGTCGCACAGCGCGATGACCTTGTCGTAGCGCCGCTTCTCGACGTCGAACTCCTCGCCCACGCCGGCGCCGATGGCCGAGATGAGCGCCTGGATCTCGTTGTTCTTCAGCATCTTGTCGAGGCGGGCGCGCTCGACGTTGAGGATCTTGCCGCGGATCGGCAGGATGGCCTGCGAGTAGGGGTCGCGGGCCTGCACCGCGGAACCACCGGCGGAGTCACCCTCGACGATGAACAGCTCGCGCTCGTGGGCGTTCTTCGACGAGCAGTCCTTGAGCTTGTCGGGCATGCCCGCGCCGTCGAGCAGCGTCTTGTTGCGGATGACGTCGCGCGCCTTGCGGGCGGCCATGCGCGCCTGGGAGGCGGCGATGGCCTTCTTGACCATCTTGTTGGCCTCGGTGGGGTTCTCCTCGAACCACTGCTGCAGCTTGTCGTTGGTGACCTTGGTGACGAGCGAGCGCATCGCGGTGTTGCCGAGCTTGCCCTTGGTCTGCCCCTCGAACTGGGGGTTGCCGAGGCGCACCGAGATGATGGCCGTGAGGCCCTCGCGGATGTCCTCGCCCGCCAGGTTCTCGTCCTTCTCCTTGAGCAGCTGCTTGGCCCGGGCGTAGCGGTTGACCACGCCGGTGAGGGCGGTGCGGAAGCCCTCTTCGTGGACGCCGCCCTCGATCGTGCTGATGCCGTTGGCGAAGCTGTGGAGGCCGTCGGCGTTGAAGCCGGTGTTCCACTGGAACGCCACCTCGACCTCGGAGTCCTCGTCGCTGCCCTCGAAGTACCCCACCTTCGAGAACAGGGCCTCCTTGGTGCGGTTGACGTGCTTGACGAAGTCGATGATGCCGCCCGTGTACTTGAACGTGGTCGGCTCGGCCTCGTGGCCCGGGCGCTGGTCGGCGAAGCGGATCTCGAGGCCCCGGTTGAGGAACGCCATGATCTGGAAGCGCTCGAGCAGGGTCTGCGCCCGGAACTGCGTCTCCTCCATGATGGTGGGGTCGGGCCAGAAGCGGGTCAGGGTGCCGGTGCGGCCGCGGGGCGCGGGGCCGGTCTCCTTGAGCTTCGTCTGGATCTTGCCGCCCTTGGCGAAGTCCATGAAGTGGTGCTTGCCGTCACGGTCGATCTCGACCTCGAGGCGCTCCGACAGGGCGTTGACCACCGAGACGCCGACGCCGTGGAGACCGCCCGACACCTTGTAGCCGCCGCCGCCGAACTTGCCGCCGGCGTGCAGCACGGTGAGCACCACCTCGGCAGTGCTCATGCCCTTGTACTTGGGGTTCTTGTAGGGACCCACGGGGATGCCACGACCGTCGTCGGACACCTGGCACGCGCCATCGGGCAGCAGGGTGACGTCGATGCGGGTGCAGTGACCCGCCATGGCCTCGTCGACGCTGTTGTCGACGACCTCCCACACCAGGTGGTGGAGGCCGGTTGGGCCGGTGGATCCGATGTACATGCCGGGTCGGTGCCGCACCGCCTCGAGGCCTTCGAGGACCTGGATGTCGGCCTCGTCGTACTTCGGCTGGGTGGAGGACTTCGTGGCCAAGACGCGGCCTTTCAGGTTCGACGCGAGCGCCGGGTGACAGGAGGCGATTCGAGGTACTCCGCAGGACAAAACCGCAGGTGAACGACCCGAATCACGATGAAAGCAGTTTACCAGCCAGGTGCGACACTCCGGACCATCCCCGGCGGGTTTCCGGCACGTCGCGGGGACCCGATCCGACGGGCGCGATCCGGCCCCAGGTCAGCGGCGGCGGCCGACCCGCACGTCCACGCGGGTGACCGCTCCCGGGCTGGTCAGCTCCGCCACGCGGCGCACGATGTCGGCCTCCTGCCAGCGGATCTGGGAGGCCCAGGCGGGCTCGGCGACGTCGATGTGGAGGCAGCCCTCGGTGACCCCGCCGGGCCGGCAGTGCGGCGCCGCCGCAGGCCCCACCACCTGGTCCCACTGCTCGGCCAGCACCGTGAACACCGGTACCGGTGGCGCGCCCAGGCCCTTGAGCAGCCGGTCGATGCCGTCGGCCAGGGGGCGCGGCGGGGCCCCGTCGGCGTCGGGGTCGGGCAGCGGCGTGATCGGCACCCCGCCAGCTTGGCACCCGCCACCGGCGGGGACGTCGCCGTCCTCCGCCCTTCTTTGAACGAAATCCCCCCTCCGGCGTGGGTTTCCCTTCAAAGAACGGCGGGAAGCCGAGGGGACGGCGGGCTACTCGGTGTCGGGGTCGTCGAACGACAGGGCGTCGGGGCTGACGACGACGCGCTCGCGCTCGTGGCGCTCACGGGCGGCGAGCACCGCGGCGATGCCCGCCAGGGCGGCGACGCCGCCGAGCTTGGTGAGGTCGTCGAGCTTGGCACCGGTGCGGGCCAGGGCGGCGGCCGAGCCGGTGGGCCCGCCCGCGCCGTTGGTGGTGGCGGTGGCCGCGGCCACGCCCGAGGAGGTGGTCGACGTGGCGCCGGCACCGGCGGTCGACGTGCCCGCCACACTGGTGCTGGTGCTCGCCGGCGCGGTGGTCGACGTGGAGGTGCTGGTGGTCGACGTCGTGGTGGTCGTGGTGGTGGGGATGGGCGGCTCGGGGGGGCCGACCTCGGGGTGGGGGTTGCACACGTTGCCGCCGAGCGGCAGCCCTGGCGCAGGGAGCACGGGTGGCTCCATGAAGCCCGGGTGCGCGAAGTCGAACGAGTCGAGCAGGTTGTCGGCATTTGCGTCGCGGTACGTCAGCGCGCCGAGGTTGAACTTCGTCTCGATGAACTTGAGCACCGAGGTGTGGTCGTGGACCACGCTCGACACGTAGCCGGCCTTGGCGAACGGGGAGATGATGAAGGCGGGGACGCGCACGCCGAGCCGGTCGAACGCGCCGGGCTGGTCGGGCGGCACGGTGATGCGTGGGGCGATGCTGTCGGGGGCCGGCGCGGCGGGCGGCGGCACGTGGTCGTAGTAGCCGCCGTGCTCGTCGTACATGAAGAACATCGCCGTCTTCGGCCAGAGCGGGCTCTGCAGCACGCTGTTGATGACGGAGGCGCTGTAGGCCTCGCCCACCTGGATGTCGGCGGGCGACTCCTCGGTGTACTGCTTGTCGCCGGGGCTG
>JADGOP010000024.1 GCA_017882935.1 Actinomycetota bacterium | reverse complement strand
GGGTCGGCGAGCACCTCGTCGGCGATGGCGTGCGCGAGCAGGAACCCGGCGGCGACCTGCGAGTAGAACGCCTTCGTGGAGGCCACGCTCATCTCCACGTCGCGGCCGTCGGAGGTGTACAGCACGCCGTCGGCCTTGTCGGTGAGGTCGCTGTTGCGACGGTTCACCACGGCCACCACCGAGGCACCGCGGGATCGCACCAGGTCGACGGTGCGGTTGGTGTCGGTGGTGGTGCCCGACTGGCTGATGGCGACGACGAGCGTGTTCGACATGTCGGCGCGCAGGTGGAAGCCCGAGAGCTCGGTGGCGGCCAGGGAGTCGACGCGCAGGTCGATGCCCTCGAGGGCCTCGAGGAGGGCCCGGGCGAGGCTGGAGCCCGCCACCGCCGCGGTGCCCTGACCGATGACCAGCACGCGGCTGATGTGCCCTTCGCGCAGGCGGGCGCGCAGCGCGTCGGGCAGCGTCTCGGGGCCGAGCGACACCCGCACCTGCCCGTCGCGCTCGACGAGCTTGCCCCGCAGCGTCTTGCGGAAGGAGCTGGGCGCCTCGGAGATCTCCTTGAGCAGGAAGTGCGCGAAGTGGCGACGGTCGATGTCGCGGGTGGTGATCTCGGCCGTGACGATCTCGTCGGTGGAGACGGGCAACGAGGTGCCGTCGTAGGCCAGCCGCTCGATGCCGGCGAGGGAGCCCGCGGCCTCGGTGGTGAGGACCATGATCTGACCGCGGCTGGCGGTGGGGTTGGCCGGGTTGGCCGGCGTCTCGCCGTCGAGCCGCACGTAGTCGAGCGTCTCCTCGACGAGCCCGTACGGTTCGCTCGCCACGACGAACGCATCCTCGGCGAGACCCACGTAGAGGGCCTGGCCGCTGCCCCGGAGCGCCAGCGCGAGCCGGTCGGGTGCCTCGGCGGTGGCCACACCGATGGCGACCGAGCCCTCGAACACCGACGCGCTGCGCCGGAACGCCTCGACCAGGCCGTCGCCGCCGGTGAGCCGGCGCGACACGAGGGTGGGGATCACCTTGGCGTCGGTGGTGATCTCGTTGGCGAGGTGCAGCGACTCCGCGGCCTTGAGGTCGGCGAAGTTGTCGATGTCGCCGTTGAGGGCGCCGACCACGTAGGGCCCGTCGGTGCGGTCGACCTCGTCGGAGTTGAGCGGGTGGGCGTTGGGCTGGGAGATGATGCCCACGCTCGCCCAGCGGGTGTGGCCAAGCACCACCGCCTCGGCGGACTCCGACGCCAGCACCCGGTGCAGCAGCGCGTCGTTGCGGATGGTGGCGCGCATGGCCGTGGAGTTGTCGCCCAGCTCGCCGATCTCGGCCGCCGCCTTGTAGACGAAGCTGAGCACGTCGCCCTTGCCGACGCGGACCGAGCTCGACGAGAAGAGCGGGTCGTTGACCCGACCCTCGAGGAGCGCCGCGATGGACGCGGCACGCAGGTCGAGGCCGTGGCCGCGCACCAGCAGGTGGACCCCGGCCGAGTCCCGACCGCGCACCTCGAGCCGGTCGATGCCCGAGAGGGCCTGCTGCACCGAGGTGAACGCCTCGATTGCGGCTGGGCCCGCGTCGGGACCGGCGAGGTCGCCCACGGCGTGGGCGGCCCTCAGGCGGTCGCGCTGCAGGGCCCAGAGCGCGTCGCGCAGCTCGATGAGCGCGGCGTTGACGGCCTCGATGGTGCCGGCCTTCCACGTGCCCCCGTCGCGGTCGATGAGCAGCTCGATGTCGGCGACACGGGCGACGCCCTCGTCGCAGAGGCCGTCGAGGGTGGCGGGGAGGGCCCGGTCGGCGAGAAGCGCCCGGACGCCCGGCACGCCCCGCAGCAGCAGGTCGGCCGCCGAGACCCGCTCGGCCACGCCGGTGACCGCCATGGCGAGCCCCGACGAGTCGGCGCTGCCGGATGCCTCGGCGATGGCGGTGGCCAGGAGACCGGGCACCCCTTCCAGCAGGGCCAGCACCTCGGCGGACGACGGCGCCTCCCGGCGGGAGCGCTGTCGGACGATGGCGATGATGCCGCACATGGGGAGACCCTCCCGGATCAGCGGAGCTGGCCATGGCACCGGCGAGGGGCCGGAAGAGGACACGAACCACGAGCTATGTCAGGGTCCTCAGCTTATCGGGCGGCCCGGTGGGAGCCCGCGGGGTCGGTCGCCCCGCGAGCACCTGCCCGTCACGCGAAGGCGGCTCCGACCGCGTCGGCGAGGCGGTCGGCCACGGCCTGCGCCTGGTCGTGGGTGGGCGCCTCGACCATGACCCGGACGAGGGGCTCGGTGCCGCTGGGCCGGATGAGCACGCGCCCTCGGTCGCCCAGCTCGGCCTCGGCGGCGGCCAGCTCGGCCGCCACGAGGTCGGTGATGTCGGGCCGCCGCTCGGCCACGGCGACGTTGACGAGGACCTGGGGCAGGCGGGTCATGGTGGCGGCCGCGAGGTCGGCGAGGGAACGACCCGTGCGGGCCACCACGTCGAGCAGCTGCAGCCCGGTGAGCAGGCCGTCGCCGGTGGTGGCGAGGTCGCGGAAGATCACGTGGCCCGACTGCTCGCCACCGAGCGCCCAGCCGCCCCCCTCCATGGCCTCCAGCACGTGGCGGTCGCCGACGCTGGTCTCGATCACCTTCACGCCATGCTCCTGCATGCCCAGCCGGAACCCCAGGTTGGTCATGACGGTGACCACCACGGTGTCGTCGGGCAGCAGGCCGCGCTCGCGCCGGTCGACCGCGCAGATGCCGATGATCTGGTCGCCGTCGACGAGCTGGCCCCCGGCGTCGACGGCCAGGACGCGGTCGGCGTCGCCGTCGAACGCCAGGCCGAGGTGGGCGCGGCGCTGCGGGACCGCCCGCTGCAGGTCGCCCGGGTAGGTCGAGCCGCACCCCGTGTTGATGTTGGTGCCGTCGGGCTGCGCGTGCAGCACGGTGACCTCGGCGCCGAGCGCCTGGAGCACGAGCGGCGCGGAGGCGCACGCCGCTCCGTTGGCGGTGTCGATCACGATGCGCAGCCCGTCGAGCCGGCGACCCTCGAGCACGTCGTCGGTCAGGTGGGCGACGTAGGTGGCGGTGGCGGCGGGGTCGGTCTCGAGCGTGCCGACCGCGGCACCCGACGGCGGGGCCGGCGACGTCGCGGCGCCGGCGAGGATGGCGGCCAGCTCGGCTTCGAGGGCGGTCTCGACGTCGGCCGACAGCTTGCGGCCGCCCGCGGCGAAGAACTTGACGCCGTTGTCGGCGAAGGCGTTGTGCGAGGCCGAGAGCACCACGCCCGGCACCTGCTCGACGGCGGAGCGGTGGGCCACGGCGGGCGTGGGGATGACGCCGAGGTCGACCACCCCGGCACCTTCGGCGGCCAGCCCTGCCGACACCGCCGCCTGGAGCAGCAGCCCCGACCGGCGCGTGTCGCGGCCCACGACCCAGCGGCCGTGGCCGAGCACGCGCGCCGCGGCCCGGCCGAGCGCCAGCGCGAGCTCCGGGGTGAGCTCGACGTTGGCCACACCACGCACCCCGTCGGTGCCGAACTGCAAGGTCATGGCGACCACGATGCCACGACCGGCTGGTCGGGCGCGCACCCCACCCCGGCCGGGAACGCACGATGCCCGGGCCGTCGGCCCGGGCATCGCATCGGTGTGGTGGGCTGCGGTGCAGCCGGCGACTAGCGCTTGGAGTACTGAGGCGCCTTGCGGGCCTTCTTGAGGCCGTACTTCTTCGATTCCTTCTCGCGGGCGTCGCGGGTGAGGAAGCCGTTCTTCTTGAGCGTGGCGCGCAGCTCCTCGTCGAGCTCGACGAGCCCGCGGGAGATGCCGAGGCGCAGGGCGCCGGCCTGACCGGTGGGGCCTCCACCGTCGAGGGTGGCGTCGATGTCGTAGGTCTCGTCGAGGCTGGTGAGGCGCAGCGGCTCGGTGAGGATCATGCGGTGGGTCTCCGACGGGAAGTAGTCGGCGACGTCGCGCTTGTTGACGGTGATCTTGCCCTCACCCAGACGGATGCGGACACGGGCGACGGCCTGCTTGCGGCGACCGGTTGCTTGGACGAGCGGCTTCGACACGAGATCTCCTAGGCGCGGGCCCGGGCCCGGGGGTCGAGTTCCAGCGGTTGGGGCGCCTGAGCGGCGTGCGGGTGCGTGGGCCCCGCGTAGATCTTGAGCTTCTTGAGCTGCTGACGGCCCAGCCGGTTCTTCGGGACCATGCCCCGGATGGTGCGGCGGACGGCCTCGGCCGGCTTCTTCTCGAGCAGGTCGGCGTAGGTCTGCTCCTTGATGCCGCCCGGGTAGCCCGAGTGGCGGTAGACCATCTTCTTGTCGGCCTTGCCGGCGGTGAGCACCACCTTGTCGGCGTTGACGATCACGACGTGGTCGCCGGTGTCGATGTGCGGCGCGAAGGTGGGCTTGTGCTTGCCGCGCAGCACCCGGGCCACCTCGGTGGCCAGACGGCCGAGCACGACGCCCTCGGCGTCGACGACGAACCAGGAGCGGTTGATCTCGCTGGCTTTCGGTGAGTAGGTGGGCACGCGCAGATGTCCTTGCTGAGTTCCGGAACGGCCCCTGGAGGGGCCACGCGGCGCGCCAGACACGGCGCACGGGCGAAGGGAGACGATACGTGACCAGCATCCACCCGGGCAAGCTCGCCGCCTCCTAGCCTTCGCTGCTCCTCCCGCCCACCACCGTTCTTTGAAGGGAACACCACCTGGAAGGTGGGGTTTCATTCAAAGAAGGATCGACGGTGACCCTGCCCGCCCCACCGGCCTCCGCACCCCCACCGCCTGCTGCCGCACCGCCCCCACCGCCCGCCGCGGCACCACCGCCCCCGGCGTCGCCGTCAGCCTTCTGAGCCGTCAGTAGCGGACCTGCCAGAGGGTGAGGCCGTGGGGCGGGGCGAGCTCGCCCGCCCGGGCCCGGTCGCGCGAGGCGAGGATGCCGCGCACGTCGCCCGCCCGGAGCTTGCCGCGGCCCACGTCGACCATGGTGCCGACGATGCTGCGGACCATCTGGTGGCAGAAGGCCGAGGCCTCGATCTCGAACCGCAGCAGCCCGTCGGGCTCGCGGTGCCACACCGCCTCGACGACCCGGCGCTGCAGCGACACCTCCACCCCGTCGGATCGCTTGGGCCGGCGGCAGAAGGCCGAGAAGTCGTGCTCGCCGATGAACGGGTCGCAGGCCAGCGTCATGGCGGCCACGTCGAGGGGCGGCTCGAAGTGCCACGCGGTGCGGGCGAGGAACGGGTCGGGGTCGGGCCGGTTCAGCACCAGGTAGCGGTAGCGCCGGGCCAGGGCCGAGTGGCGGGCGTCGAAGTCGCCGGCCACGACCGCCGGCTCCCGCACCGCGACCTCGGGACCGCACAGGTGGTTGACCGAGCGCGCCAGCGCGTCGAGGTCGGTCCCGAAGGGCGCGTCGAAGCTGACCACCTGGCCATGGGCGTGCACCCCGCGGTCGGTGCGGCCGGCGCACGCCAGCTCGACGGGCCCACCGAGGCGCAGCACGCGCCCGAGGGCCGCGGCCAGGGTGCCCCCCACCGTGCGCACGCCGTCGTTGTCGGCGAAGCCGTGGAAGCTCGAGCCGTCGTAGGCGACCGTGAGCCGGACGCGCACCAGCGGCCTCGAGGAGGCCGCTGGTTCGGGTGCTTCAGGAAGTTCGTCGAAGAGCGTCAGCTCGGCGACCTCGGGCTCAGACCAGTTCGATGCGGGCCATCGGCGCGTTGTCGCCGTGGCGCGGGCCGAGCTTGAGGATGCGGGTGTAGCCGCCGTTGCGGTCGACGTAGCGCGGGCCGACGTCGTCGAACAGCTTGGCTGCGACCTCTTTGTCACCGAGGTAGGAGACGACCTGGCGGTGGTTGTGCAGGCCGCCCTTCTTCGCCTTGGTGATGACCTTCTCGGCGACGGGGCGCAGGGCCTTGGCCTTGGCCTCGGTGGTGACGATGCCCTCGGCCGCGATGAGCGACGCGACCAGGTTGGCCATCATCAGCCGCTGGTGCGAGGCGCTGCCGCCGAAGCGACGACCCTTCTTCGGGGTGGCCGGCATGGCTCAGTCCCTCCCGCTGGAGCGGAGCGCGAGGCCCCGCTCGTTGAGCTTCTCTTTGACCTCGTCGAGCGACTTCTGGCCGAAGTTGGTGAGGGCCAGGAGGTCGTCCTCGGACTTGATCAGCAGCTCGCCGATGGTGTTGACCTGGCCGCGCTTGAGGCAGTTGCGGGGCCGCTCGGAGAGCTCGAGGTCCTCGATGGGGAGGTCGAGGTCGGGCGAGCCCGACGCGGTGCTGCTGGTCTCGCCCAGCTCGAGGCCCTGGGGCTCCTCGGACATGTTCTCGACGAGCTCGACGAGCTTGCGCAGCGTGGAGCCGGCCGACGAGAGCGCGTCGCGGGGGGTGATGGAGCCGTCGGTCTCGACGTCGAGGACGAGGCGGTCGTACTCGGTGGACTGCTCGACGCGGGTGGGCTCCACCTGGAAGGTGACCCGGCGGACCGGCGAGAAGATCGAGTCGATCGGGACCACACCGATGGTGTTGGTGGTCTTGTTGCGGTCGGCCGAGTTGTAGCCACGGCCTCGCTGCACGGTGAGGTCGACCGCCAGGCGGCCCTTGTCGTTCAGGGTGGCGAGGTGGACGTCGCGGTTGAGGATCTCGACGTCGGAGTTGAGCTGGATGTCGGCGGCGGTGACCTCGGCCGGGCCGCGCACGTCGAGGCGCAGCGTGACGGGCTCGTCGGACTCGCTCGTGATCACGACGTCCTTGAGGTTCAAGATGATGTCGGTGATGTCCTCGACCACCCCGGGGATGGTCGTGAACTCGTGCAGCGCGTCGTCGAAGCGCACCTCGGTGACGGCTGCGCCGGGGATCGACGACAGCAGCGTGCGGCGCAACGAGTTGCCGATCGTGTGGCCGAAGCCAGGCTCGAGCGGACCGACGGAGAAGCGCTGACGGTTGCCTTCCTCCTCGCCGATCGGCTCGACCGTCGGGCGTTGGATGACCAGCATGCGTGGCTACCTCGGGATACTTGGTGGGGCGGGTTCTGGAATCGGGAGATCGTTGCCCGGCAGGGCCGGGTCCCGGGGACTACTTGCTGTAGAGCTCGACGATCAGCTGCTCGCGCACGGGGACGTCGATCTGGTCGCGGAGGGGCAGGTCACGCACGGTGACCTGCTGGCCGTCCTCGCCCTTCTCGAGCCATGCCGGGGTGATCCGGTCGAGTGTGTCGATGTTGTGGCGCACGACGATCATCTCCCGGCTCTTCGGCCGTAGCGAGATGACGTCGCCCTTGCGTGCGCGGTAGCTCGGGATGTCGAGCCGCTTTCCGTTCACGTTGACGAAGCCGTGGCTCACGAACTGGCGTGCCTGCGGGCGACTGGAGGCCCAACCGGCGCGGAAGACGATGTTGTCGAGGCGCAGCTCGAGCATGCGCAGGAGGTTCTCGCCGGTGACGCCCTTCTGGCGGTTGGCCTCCTTGTACGTGTTCGAGAACTGCCGCTCGAGGACGCCGTAGATGTACTTGGCCTTCTGCTTCTCCTGCAGCTGCATGGAGTACTCGGAGGGCTGGCGGCGACGGCTGCGGCCGTGCTCGCCCGGCGGGTAGGGCCGGCGATCGAGCGCCTTGCGGCCCTTCTCGTTCTCGAAGATGTTGACGCCGAGACGACGTGAGATCTTGACCTTGGGTCCGGTGTAACGAGCCATGTGTTCCTCTCTCAGACCCGGCGCCGCTTGGGTGGGCGGCAGCCGTTGTGGGGAACAGGGGTGACGTCCTTGATGCCGGTGACCTCGATGCCGGTGTTCTGCAGCGACCGGATGGCGGTCTCGCGGCCCGAGCCCGGGCCCTTGACCAGCACATCGACCTTGCGGACCCCGTGCTCCATGGCACGGCGGGCGCACTGCTCGGCGGCCATCTGGGCGGCGAACGGCGTGGACTTGCGGGAGCCCTTGAAGCCGACGTTGCCGGCCGAGGCCCAGGCGAGCACGTTGCCGTCCTGGTCGGAGATGCTGACGATGGTGTTGTTGAACGAGCTCTTGATGTGCGCCACCCCGTAGGCGACGTTCTTGCGCTCGCGCTTGCGGGGCCGACGGCCTCCGGGCTTGGGCTTCGCCATTACTTCCGAACCTTCTTCTTGCCGGCCACGGTCTTCTTCGGGCCCTTCCGGGTGCGAGCGTTGGTGTGGGTGCGCTGCCCGTGGACGGGCAGGCCCTTGCGGTGACGGAGGCCCTGGTAGCAGCCGATCTCCATCTTCCGCTTGATGTCCTGCTGGATGTCGCGCTTCAGGTCACCCTCGACCTTGACGTTGGCGTCGATCCAGGTGCGGATGCGGTTCACCTCTTCGTCGGTGAGGTCACGGACCCGGGTGTTCGGGTCGATGCTCGTCGCCTCGCAGACGTGCTGGGCCGTGGTGCGCCCGACGCCGAAGATGTAGGTGAGCGAGATCTCCAACCGCTTCTCGCGGGGGATGTCGACGCCGCTGATTCGCGCCATGGCTAGACCTCTGACTTTCCGGGGGTGACGTACGCGTGCACGGCCGTCAGCCCTGCCGCTGCTTGTGACGGGGGTTCTCGCAGATGACCTGAACACGCCCGTGACGGCGGATCACCTTGCACTTCTCGCAGATGCGCTTGACGCTGGGTCGGACCTTCATTGCTGGCCTCGGAGATCAAAGGGGTGGATCGACAACGGGGGACTACTTGTAGCGGTAGGTGATGCGGCCGCGGGTGAGGTCGTAGGGGGTGAGCTCGACCTGGACCTTGTCGCCCGGGAGAATGCGGATGTAGTTCATGCGCATCTTCCCCGAGATGTGCGCGAGGACCTGGTGGCCGTTCTCGAACTCCACCCTGAACATCGCGTTGGGGAGAGATTCGACCACGATCCCCTCGAGGAGGATGGCGTTCTCTTTGGGCTTGGGCAGCGTCGTACTCCAGATCGGCGTGGTGTGGCGTCCTGGGGCGTGCCGCGTCGCGCGCGGAACCCGCCAAGGGCCGAAGAGGTACGTTATCGCGCCGACGCCGCTGAGCCAATTCGACGGCCCGGGCACCGCGAAACGGGTCTGACCCGGGGCTCGTGGCCCCGGACCGACCGGACGCCGCAACCGGCGTGGCCCGCCATGGTAGGCGATGCCGGCCGTCGGCGGGCGGATGGGCCGCTGCCGGAACCCGTTCTCCCCGGTTCTCTGCAGGGTTGGTGCGACCTGCGCACGTCAACCCTGCAGAGAACGGTTTGAGCGCTGGGTCGGGGTGCCGATGGGGTCGGGTGGCGATCCGCTCCCACCGGGGACGACCGGTGTCCCCCGCCCGCGGGACGAACCGCGCCCTGGTCACGGTGGGTGTCGCGGTGCTGTTGGTGGCGGCGGTGGGGTTCGCGGTCCACGGCAGTGCGGACCTGACGCCGGGCGGCGGGAGCAGCCCCCTCACCGGGCAGCGCTGGACCCTGACCGGCATCGTCACCTCAGGGCAGCGCCTTGCGCCAAGCCATCACTTCGGCGTGGCCTCGATCTCGTTTGGCGGGAAGGGCGCGTTCGTGGCCAACGACGGCTGCAACGACATGGGCGGCAAGGTGCGCATCGGCCGGAAGGCGATGGAGTTCGGCGAGATCATGTCGACCGCGGTCGGCTGCATCGCGGGCGCGGGCAGTGGACCGGACCCCGCCGACCCGACGACAGCCATGAACGAGCTGCTCCTCGGGAACCACCGCAGCGCAGCCTGGCAGATCACCGACGGCCACCTCCGCCTCACCGGCCCGGGCGGCGACCCCTCCCTGGAGTTCACCGGCGGCCTCGACCCCTTCGCCGGTGTCGGCGATGACACGGTCACCCAGGGCCGTCACGGCCAGGTGCGCTATCGGCTCGGCAGCAGCACCCAGTCGGCGTCGCGGTACGCGCAGGTCGCCATCAACCTCGACTACCTCCTGACCCCGACGGCCCCGACCTTCTCAAACGGTCGAGCCGGTGCGGACTCGGGTGGCTACGTCTTCTCCAACCGCACCGTGATGGGCGACCAGGTGCTGGTCTCGGGCATGGGCCCGAAGGACGCGGCCCGGTTCGCGTTCACCCAGACCGGACAGACGCCGGTAGACCTGCCGCGCTTCCCGATCCGGAACGCGCGCCACGTCCAGGCGTTCCTCGAGTTCCTTCCGCTGCACCGCGGCGCCTACGAGGTGATCGCCTACGACGCCGCCGGCCACGTCCTCGCCACCAGCGGCCCGACCCACAACTGACGCCGCCCGCGGAGCCTGCCGCCGCAACGACCACCGCTGAGGCACCGGCCGACCCAGCCTGTGCCAGCAGCTACCCGGGGCGCCGGTCGTACCAACCCTGGTGGCTCTGGGGGCTCGTGGGGCACACCACGTGAGCACGGCGGCGCGGCTACGGGAGGGTGAGGATCTCGGGGCCGTCGTCGGTGATGGCGATGGAGTGCTCGACGTGGGCGGCGCGGCGGCCGTCGAGCGTGACGACGGTCCAGTTGTCGGTCAGGGTGCGGGTCTCGGCGCTGCCGGCGCAGAACATCGGCTCGATGGCGTAGGCGTTGCCGACCTTCAGCTTGGCGCCCGACCCCCGCCGCCCGAAGTTGGGCACCGCGGGCGACTCGTGCATGGCCTGGCCGATGGCGTGGCCGGTGTACTCCTCGACGACGCTGAACCCTGCGGACTCGCCCACCCGCTGCACGGCCTCGCCCACGTTGCCGAGCCGGCCACCGTCGACCAGCTCGGCGATGCCGGCGGCCAGGGCGGCCTCGGCGGTGTCGATGAGGCGCCGCGACTCGGCGTCGATGGTGCCCACGCCCACGGTGACGGCGGCGTCGCCGTGCCAGCCGTCGACGATGGCACCGCAGTCGATGGAGATGATGTCGCCCTCCTCCAGCACCCGCGGCCCCGGGATGCCGTGCACGATCACCTCGTTCGGCGACGCGCAGATGACGGCCGGGAAGCCGTGGTAGCCGAGGAAGTTCGAGGTCGCCCCGCGGTCGGCGAGCACCGCCCGGCCGACTGCGTCGAGCTCGGCGGTGGTGACGCCGGGGCGCACTGCGGCGCTGATGCGGTCGAGCATCTCGGCCACGACCCGCCCGGCCCGACGCATGACCGCCAGCTCCTCGGGCGTGCGGCGTGCCGCTCCCCCGGGCACGAGGGCTACCGCCGTCCGGTGCGCTCGTCGATGGCGCCGACCACGCGTTCGGTGACCTCGTCGGCCGTGCCGAGCCCGTCGACGCTGACCAGCAGCCCGGCCTTCTCGTACCACTCGATGAGCGGGGCGGTCTCGCGCTCGTAGAGGTCGAGGCGGCGCTTGATGGCCTCCTCGGTGTCGTCGGCCCGCTGCACCACGTCGCCCCCGCAGTGGTCGCAGACCCAGCCGTTCTTGGGAGGCTCCTGCACCGAGTAGTTGGTGCCGCAGTCGACGCACACCCGCCGGCCGGCCAGGCGCTCGAGCACGATGGGGATGGGGACCTCGAGGTCGATGACCAGATCGAGGCCGCCCCGGTCGGCGACGATGCCCGACAGCGCCTCGGCCTGCGGGACCGTGCGGGGGAAGCCGTCGAGGATGAAGCCGCGGTGCGTGGTGTTGGAGTGGTTGAGCTGGAAGTCGACGACCTCGACGATGACCTCGTCGGGCAGCAGCTCGCCACGGTCCATGAAGCCCTTGGCCTTGCGGCCCACCTCGGTGTCGGCCTTCACGGCGGCGCGAAGCATGTCGCCGGTGGAGATGTGCGGGACCACGTAGTGGCGCGACACGCGCACGCACTGGGTGCCCTTGCCCGCTCCCTGACGGCCCAGCATCACGAGCCGGATGCCCTGCGTCACGCCGCCCACCCCGCCGACCCGACCGCCCGGGTCCGTCGCACGGGCGCGGCGACGACACGCTGCCGACCCGCCCCCGATTCATCTCCCGTCGTTGCGCCGGTCATGGGCGCTACTTCAGGAAGCCCTCGTAGTTGCGCATCATCAACTGGCTGTCGATCTGCTTCACCGTCTCCAGGGCCACCTCGACCAGGATGAGGACGGAGATGCCGAAGAACGCCAGCGACTGGCCGCCACCGCCGGGCAGGAACTTCGTGAGGAAGTAGGCCGGGATGAGGGCGATGACCGCGGTGAACAGGGCGCCGGGGAGGGTGATGCGGTTGAGCACCTTCGACAGGTAGCGCTCGGTCTGGGGCCCCGGGCGGATGCCGGGGATGAAGCCACCCTGCTTGCGGATGTTGTCGGCCTGTTGCGCGGCGTTGAACTGGATCGCGTTGTAGAAGTACGAGAACAGCACGATGAGCGTGCCGTAGATGAAGAGGTACAGGAAGCTGGTGGGCGACACGAGGTACTTGTTGATGAAGTGCTGCATGTCGTAGGCCCAGTTGTGCACCGTGACCGTGGCACCGCTCGACGTGGTGGTGGTCTTCAGCGGCAGGACCCCGGCGATGACCACCGGCAGGTACAGCAGCGCGCTGGCGAAGATGATGGCGATCACGCCGGAGGCGTTGACCTTGAGGGGGATGTAGGTGCTCTGCCCGCCGTACATGCGGCGGCCCACCACACGTTTG
>JADGOP010000302.1 GCA_017882935.1 Actinomycetota bacterium | reverse complement strand
CCTCGAGGGCATCACGCAGTCGTCGGTCACGGCCATCGCGCGCGACTTCGGGTTCGAGGTGGTGGAAGGCGACCTGGTCCGCTCCGACCTCTACATCGCCGACGAGATGTTCCTGTGCGGCACCGCCGCCGAGGTCAGCGCGGTGAACTCGGTCGACGACCGGGCCATCCCGTGCCCCGGCCCGATGACCGCGGCCATCGCCGAGGAGTACGGCAAGGCCGTGCGCGGCCAGGTCGATCGCTACAAGGACTGGTGCGAGCATGTCGGCTGAGCTCGGTGGGGTGGCCGGTCTCGGTGCCGCCGACGACCTCGCGCCCACGCGCGAGCCGGGGCTGCCCGCGTCGATCGACATCTTCGACACCACCCTGCGAGACGGTGCCCAGTTCGAGGGCATCTCCCTCACTGTCGAGGACAAGCTGCGCGTGGCCGAGCAGCTCGACCGCCTCGGCGTCCGCTGGATCGAGGGCGGCTACCCGCAGGCCAACCCCAAGGACGCCGAGTTCTTCCGCCGTGCGCCCACCGAGCTGAAGCTGTCCACCGCCGACCTGGTGGCCTTCGGGTCGACGCGCCGGCCCCTCGGCAAGGTCGACGACGACACCACGCTGCGCGCCCTGGTCGAGGCCGGGGTCGGCACTGCGTGCATCGTCGGCAAGTCGTGGGACTACCACGTGCTCGAGGCGCTGCAGACCACGCTCGACGAGGGCGCGGCGATGGTCGGCGACTCGGTGCGCTTCCTCAAGGGCGAGGGCCTGCGCGTGTTCTTCGACGCCGAGCACTTCTTCGACGGCTACAAGGCCAACCCCGAGTTCGCGCTGCGCGTGCTCGAGGCCGCGGCCGTCAACGGCGCCGACTGCCTGGTGCTGTGCGACACCAACGGGGGGTCGCTGCCCCACGACGTCGAGCGCATCACGGCCCAGGTCGCCGCCACCTTCGACGACGTCCAGATCGGCATCCACACCCAGAACGACTCCGGCTGCGCGGTCGCCAACTCGGTGGCCGCGGTGCGCGGCGGCGCCACCCAGCTGCAGGGAACGGTGAACGGCTACGGCGAGCGCACGGGCAACGCCAACCTCATGACCTGCATCCCCAACCTGCAGCTCAAGCTGGGCGTGCGGTGCCTGCCCGAGGGCCGGCTCGAGCGCCTCACCGCGGTCAGCCGCCACGTCGCTGAGCTGGTCAACCTCCCGCCGCACCCGTCCGACCCCTACGTGGGGGCGTCCGCGTTCGCGCACAAGGGCGGGCTCCACACCTCGGCGCTCGGCAAGGCCGGGGGTGCCACCTACGAGCACATCGACCCCGACGTCGTGGGCAACCACACGCGGGTGCTGGTGTCCGACCTCGGGGGTCGGTCGGGCATGTCGCTGAAGGCCAAGGAGCTCGGTGTCGACCTCGACGACCGGGCCGCCGCGGTGCTCACCGACGAGCTCAAGGACCTCGAGGCCAAGGGCTTCGTGTTCGAGGCGGCCGACGCCTCCCTCGAGCTGCTCATGCGCCGTGCCGCTGGCTGGCGCCAGCCGTTCTTCCGCATCGAGGGCTGGCGGGTCACCACCTACCACCGCCTGCCCGGCGACGTGGCCGGTGCCGACGGCCCCGACACCGCTGCCTCCGTCGACACCGAGGCCACCATCAAGGTGTGGGTCGGCGACGAGCGGCTCATCGCCGTCGGCGAGGGCAACGGTCCCGTCAACGCCCTCGACACCGCGCTGCGCCGGGCCATCCTCCCGAGCTACCCGGCCCTGCAGCACCTGCTGCTCATCGACTTCAAGGTGCGCGTGCTCGACTCCTCGTCGGGCACCGGTGCGGTCACGCGCGTGCTCATCGACTCCACCGACGGTGAGCGCACGTGGTCCACCATCGGCGTCAGCGAGAACGTCATCGAGGCGTCGTGGCAGGCCCTGTCCGATGCCGTCGTGTGGCTCCTGCTGCACTCCTGAGCCGCGGGCGCCCCCGGGACGTGAGCCGGCGCGCGCCGCGCCACTAAGGTCAGGGGCCTTATGGCCGCTCCGTCCTACGTGCCCGTCGACCCCACCGAAGACCCCCGCGACTACGAGTCGCCGCCACGGCGACCCGACTCGTGGTGGGCCACGCGCCCCGGCGAGGTCATCGGTGCGCCGCAGCCGCGGGGCACGCTGCTGGGGAACCAGGGCCCCGACCTGGGCTACGCCCTGAAGCTGGTGCACCTGTTCGCCGACAAGGTCCACGTCGCCGAAGGCGAGAGCGTGCACGACGCCGAGGCCGGTGCCGTCGCGGTGGCCACGAAGCGCTCGTCGCTGTTCGGCCGCGCGCCGACGGTGCACGACCTCACCATCGGCTTCACGGTGTGGGGCTTCCTCGACGAGAGCCCGGCGCCCGAGCTGGTCGCGGCCCGCAAGGCGCTGTTCGAGGGCGCCGGCCACCTGCACGGCTACGCCCAGGAGCGCGCCATCGCCGACGCGGTCCCCGAGGCCACGCTGCGCAAGTCGCCCGAGCAGGTCAAGGCCGAGCACCAGGCCTCCTGGCGCTCCCTCCTCAGTCTGTAGGCGGCGGGCAGGACCCGCCAGGAACGGCGGGTACCCTTTGCCGGGTGCCGCCCGATCCCGTCCGTGTCAGATTCGCTCCCTCGCCGACGGGGTACCTCCATGTCGGAGGCGCGCGCACGGTGTTGTTCAACTGGTTGTTCGCCCGCCACGAGGGCGGCGACTTCCTGCTGCGGATCGAGGACACCGACACCGAGCGCAACCGGCCCGAGCTCATCGAGGCCATCTTCGACTCCATGCGGTGGCTCGGCCTCGAGTGGGACGGCGATCCGGTGCACCAGTCCGAGCGCACCGACGTCTACGTGGCGGCGGCCGACCAGCTGGTGACCGCCGGGCGCGCCTACGCGTGCGAGTGCACCCCGGAGCAGGTCCAGGAGCGGGCCACCGCCCGTGGCGGCCCCCCGGGCTACGACGGCTTCTGCCGCGACCGCGGCCTGCCGGTGGGCCCCGGGCGCGCGCTGCGCTTCCGCACCCCCGACTCCGGCACCACCGCGTTCTCCGACCTGGTGCGCGGCGACGTCAGCTTCGAGAACGCCGGCATCGAGGACTTCGTGCTGCTGCGGTCGAACGGCACGCCCACGTTCCTGCTCGCCAACATCGTCGACGACCACTTCATGGCCATCACCCACGTCATCCGCGGCGAGGAGCACGTGAACGGCACCCCCAAGTACCTGCTGCTGGCCGAGGCGCTCGAGCTCGACTTCCGTCCCGTCTTCGCCCACCTGCCCCTCCTCGTGAACGAGCAGCGCAAGAAGCTGTCCAAGCGTCGTGACGACGTGGCCGTCGGCGACTACCGCACGCGGGGCTTCCTGCCCGAGGCCATGGTCAACTACCTGGCGCTGCTTGGGTGGGGCCCGCCCGACGGGGTCGAGGTGCGGCCGGTCGGGGAGCTCGTCGACCTGTTCCGCCTCGACGACGTGAACCCGTCACCGGCGTTCTTCGACGTCAAGAAGCTCACCCACGTCAACGCCGAGCACATCCGTGGTCTCGACGTCGAGGACTTCCTCGCGCGGGCCACGCCGTTCCTGTCGGGTGGTGCGCCGGCCGAGGCTGCGCTGCGGGCCATGGCCCCGCTCGTGCAGGAGCGTGTGCGGACGCTCGACGAGGTCGACGCGATGGTCGACTTCCTGTGGCTCGACGAGCCCGAGATGGACCAGGCCTCGTGGGAGAAGGAGCTGGTCAACGGCAAGGCAGGCAGCGCCATGCTCGACGAGTCCATCGAGCGCTTCGCCGCGCTCGGGCCCGACGGGTGGAACGCGGCCGCCATCCGCACGTCGGTCGAGGACGCCACCGTGGCCCTGGGGTTCGTCAACACCGAGGGCAACCCGCAACTCGCCAAGACGCAGGGTCCGATCCGCGTGGCCACCACCGGCAGGCGGGTCGGCCCGCCGCTGTTCGAGGCGCTCGAGCTGCT
>JADGOP010000023.1 GCA_017882935.1 Actinomycetota bacterium | reverse complement strand
TGGGAGCTGGCGGGCACGCCCGGCCCGGACTCCCCGGGGGATCAGGCGACCTGAGGCGCCCGGGTGGGCGATGCTGGTGCCCCCTCCACCCAGCGATCCGAGGCAGCCCGATGAAAGCAGCCGTCTACTACGAGACCGGCGGACCCGAGGTCCTCCGCTACGAGGACGTCCCCGACCCCGAGTGCTTCCCCGGCGCGGTCGTCATCGACGTCGCCGCGATCAGCATCGAGGGCGGCGACACCCTCAACCGTGCCGGTGGCGAGATGGCCACCACGCCCCACGTCGTCGGCTACCAGTGCGCCGGCACCATCGTGGAGGTGGGCGAAGGCGTCGAGGACCGGCACGTCGGGCAGCAGGTGGTCGCCACGATGCTGTGGGGCTCGCACGCCGAGCGCGCCGCCACCTTCGCCGGGGTCACCTGGCCCGTCCCCGACGGCGCCGACCTCACCAAGGTGGCCTGCGTGCCCGTGGCCTTCGGCACCGCCCACGACTGCCTCTTCGAGTTCGGGCACCTGGTCGGCGACCAGACGGTGCTGATCCAGGCCGGAGCCGGCGGCGTCGGGGTGGCGGCCATCCAGCTCGCGGCGCGGGCGGGCGCCACGGTGTTCGCGACCGCCTCCAGCCCGGAGCGCCTCGATCGGCTGATGCCGCTCGGCATGGACCGCGGCTTCGACTACTCGCACGAGGGCTGGGTCGACGAGGTGCGAGAGGCCACCGGTGGGCAGGGGGTCGACCTCGTGGTCGACTCGGTCGGCGGGCGGATCCTCAGCGGCAGCGTGCAGTGCCTCAAGTACCGCGGGCGGTGCGTCACGGTCGGCAACGCCGGGCGCGACGCGCAGCCGTTCGACGTCTCGCTGCTCGGCGCCGGCAACCACTCGCTCACCGGCGTGTTCCTCGGTGCCGAGGTGTTCACACCTCGGGCACACCAGATGATCGGCGGGCTCATCGACGATGTCGCCGCAGGCCGGCTCGAGGTCCTCGTCGACCGCACGTTCCCGCTGGCCGAGGCTGCGGCGGCGCATGCCTACGTGGAGAGCCGTCAGGCTGTCGGCCGGGTGGTCCTCGTCCCCTGACCCGTCGCATCGGGCCCGCCCGGGGGCAGACTGCCGGGCGAGCGCGTGAGCAAGCCCGAGATCCAGGAGGAGCACCGATGACCGAGCCGAAGGCGAGGGGTCGGGTCCGCATCGAAGAGGGCCACAAGCGGGTCCGGGCCTACCTCGGGGGCGAGGTGGTCGCCGACACGCTGCACCCGAAGCTGGTGTGGGAGATCCCCTACTTCCCCACGTACTTCTTCCCGGCTGCCGACGTGCGCGCCGAGCTGCTGAGCGAGAGCGGCACGGTCAACCACTCGCCGAGCCGCGGCGATGCCACGGGCTTCACGGTGAGCACGCCGCGGGTGGTGGCCGCCGACGCGGCGTGGCAGTACCGCGACTCGCCCTTCGAGGAGCTCCGCGGTCTCATCAAGCTCGACTGGCCGGCCATGGACGCCTGGTTCGAGGAGGACGAGCGCGTCCACGTGCACCCCCGTGACCCGTACACGCGGGTCGACATCCTGGCCAGCTCCCGCCACGTCGAGGTGATCATCGACGGCGTCACGGTCGCCGACTCGCGCCAGCCGCGGCTGCTCTTCGAGACCGGCCTCCCGACCCGGTACTACCTCCCGCTCACCGACGTGCGCATGGACCTGCTGCGACCGTCGAGCACCGTGAGCCACTGCCCCTACAAGGGTCAGGCGAGCTACTGGTCGGTCGAGGTCGACGGCACCCTCCACGAGGACGCGGTGTGGACCTACCAGTCGCCCCTCCCCGAGAGCCAGAAGGTGATCGGGCTCGCCTGCTTCTACAACGAGCACGTCGACATCGTGCTCGACGGTGAGCTGCAGGAGCGGCCGCGCTCGCACTTCTCCTGACGATCCGTCAGGACCTTTGCGGCATCACTACCCTCGGGCCCGACACGGACCACACGGGGGACCACATGACCGACAAGGTGCAGCTCGAGATCGTGGGCGCCGTCGCCACGATCACCAACCACAACCCCGAGAAGCACAACGCGTTCGACGACGAGATGGACGCCGCGCTGTTCGCGATCTTCGCCGAGCTGAAGCAGCGTCCCGACGTGCGGGCCGTGGTGTGGCGGGGCGACGGCAAGTCGTTCTCGTCGGGGCGCGACGTGGCCTCCATCGGCACCCAGAAGACGGAGCTGTCGCACCACGAGCTGATGCGGCGGGGTCACCGGGGCATCCAGCAGGTCTGGGACCTCGACGCGCCGGTGTTCGTGGCCTGCAAGGGCTGGGTCATGGGCGGCTCGTTCCAGCGGGCGCTGCTGTGCGACGTGCGCATCGCGGCCGAGGGGACCCGGTTCCGCCTCCCCGAGCTGACGCACGGCGTCATCCCCGACACCGGGGGCATGGGCGTGCTGTACGAGATGTGCGGCCCAGGCGTGGTCAGCGACCTGGTCCTCACCGGCCGCGTGATGGAGGCCGACGAGGCGCTCAGCCACGGCATCGTCAGCCGTGTCGTCCCCGCCGACGAGCTCGACACGGTGGTGCGCGAGGCCGCCGAGCAGGTGGCCGCGGCGCCGCAGATGACGGTGAAGCTGGCCCGTGAGGTCATCCGCCACCTGGCGATCCCACCGGTGCGCTCCTCGATGGCCGACGAGCTGATCTACCAGACCATGGTGAACAAGAGCGCCGACTTCGCCGAGTTCCGGGCGGCGCGCGCCGAGAACCGACCGGCCCACTACACGGGGAGCTGACGATGGCCGAGCTGATCGGGTTGCCCGCACCACCACCCGCGGGGGAGACCGCGCTGCGCGCGGGGACCTTCGACGGGACCGCCGTGTTCATCACCGGAGGCGGCACGGGCCTGGGCAAGGCGGTGGCCCTCGAGTTCGCGCGCCTCGGCGCGGCGATCGTGGTCGCCAGCCGCAAGCCCGAGCACCTCGCCGCGGGCGTCGAGGCGATCGGAGCCACCGGCGCGCGGGTCGAGGCCGTCGAGTGCGACATCCGTGAGCCCGAGTCGATCGCCGCGGCTTTCGACCGCGCCGAGTCGGTGTTCGGGCTGCCGGGCGTCCTCGTCAACAACGCTGCGGCGAACTTCCCGGTTCCCGCCGAGGACATGTCGCCGAACGCGTGGCGCACCGTGGTCGACATCACACTCAACGGCACCTTCTTCTGCTCCCGCGAGTTCGGCCGGCGCCACCTGGCGGCGGGCACGCCCGCGTCGATCGTGAACATCGGGGCCTCCTACGCCTGGACGGGTGGGCCCGGCTTCGCCCACTCCGCGGCCGCGAAGGCCGGCGTGAAGAACCTCACCGAGTCGCTCGCCGTCGAGTGGGGCCCCTACGGCATCCAGGTGAACTCCCTGGTGCCGGGCCTGTTCCCGCACGAGGACATGACCGCCGACATCACCGAGAACCTGAGCCGCACGAGCGACAAGGACGTGTGCCAGCCTGCACTTCGCGTCGGCCAGCGCCAGGAGCTGGGCTGGGCCGCCACCTTCCTGGCCTCCCCCTACGGGCGCTTCATCTCGGGGCACACCCTGGTCGTCGACGGGGCCAACTGGCAGCGCCGGAGCCTGGTGAACCCGCCCGTGGTGGCCATCCGCGACCAGATGGGCCGCCCCCCGTTCGGCACCGAGCGCTGATCCGCCCTCCCGCCTCCCCGTTCTTCCCCGTTCTCCGCACGGATACCGTCGCTCAGCGACGGTATCCGTGCGCAGAACGGGAGGTTGAGCGGGTCGAGCCGGTCGAGCCGGTCGAGCCGGTCGAGCCGGCGCCCTCGAGCTCGGCGTTGACCTCGGCTCCGAGGATGACCGCCAGGGCGGTCAGCAGCAGCCACAGCATCAACACGATCACCGCCCCGAGCGAGCCGTAGATGCGGTTGATGTGCCCTGCCTGCGAGGCGTAGAGCGCCAGGCCCCCTGAGGCGACGAGCCACACGGCCATCGCCACGGCGCCGCCCCAGCTCACCCACCCCGAACGGCGGACGCTGCGATCGGGGCCGTAGCGGTAGACGATCGACAGGCCCGCCATCATCGCCACCGCGAGGAGCGGGAAGCGGATCACCTCCACGACCACCCGGGCGGGCCCGCCCAGCGAGACGTGCGACAGCAGCGCGGGCAGGAACGCCAGCAGCGCGGCCGCGGCCACGATGAACAGCGCGGCGCCCACGGTGAGCACCAGCGCGATGGCCCGGACGTGGACGTAGCTCCGGCCCTCGTCCTCCTCGTAGGCCACGTTCACCGCGTCGATGAGGTGCTTGATGCCTGCCGACGCCGACCACAGCGCGAGCACGATGCTGATGGCGGTCCGCAGCCCGAGGCCCTGGGTCGACGCCGTCGCGACGAGGTCGTGGAGCTGCGTGGCCAGGAGGTGGCTGGCATCGGGGGGCAGGGCCCGGGTGGCGCTCGTGATCTGGTGCTCGACCTGGTCGGGGTCGGCCACGAGGCCGTAGATCGACACCACCGCGAGCAGCGCGGGCAGCAACGACAGGAGCCCGTAGAAGGCCACACCGGCCGCGAGCAGGGTGATCTGGTCGTCCTTCGACTCGGCGAGCACGCCGCGCGCGATGTCGCGCCAGCCGCGAATCGGCCCCGCGCTTGGCTGGTCGGATCCTCGCACCTCGTCCTCGTCCGGTGCCGTCACGCCACTGGTCTACCCAGCCGGCGCGCTGCCGAACCGGATGCTCTGACGCATCCTCCGAGACAGGCTCGGGGCGCTCTGACAAGCTCGCGGTCCATGAGCACCCCCGACGAAGCTGCAGCGCTGGTTCGCACCACCGACAACGTCGGTTTCCCCCTCGGACCGGGTGCGCCCGCCCAGTTCCTGGAGGCACTCGGCAGGCGGACCGACTGGACCGACCTCCGCCTCTCCGGCGCACTGCTGGCGGTCTTCTCCGACGTCTTCATGCACCCCAACGTGCACTACCTGAGCGGCTTCTTCGGGCCCCTCGAGCGGTTGCTGCGCGACCAGGGCGCCAACATCGGCTTCGTCCCCGCCGACTTCCGGCGCTTCACCCGCCTCTACGCCGAGCTCTCGCCGCGCGTCATGTCCACCGCGGCCGCGCCACCCGACGCCGACGGCTGGTGCAGTCTCTCGCTGCACGCAGGGGCCAGCGTGGGCGAGCTGCACAAGGTGGGCGCCGACCCCGAGCGCCTGTTGGTCGTCGAAGTCAGCCCGCGGTTCCCCCGCACGTTCGGCGTGCTCCCCGACCACCGGCACGCCCTCCACGTCGACGAGATCGACGTGCTCATCGAGTCCGACGTGGAGCCACCGGCCATGGCCGAGGCGGCGCCGACCGACGTCGACCGTGCCATCGCCGAGCACGTCCGCTCCCTCGTCCCCGACGGCGCGACGCTCCAGACCGGCATCGGCGGCGTCCCCTCGATGGTCGCCACGTTGCTGGCCGACGGGCCCGGCGGTGACTACGGCGTCCACTCCGAGATGTTCACCACCGGCCTCATGCGGCTCCACCAGGCCGGCAAGGTGACGAACCGCAAGGGCACGTACGACGGCTTGTCGGTGGCCACCTTCGCCTTCGGCGACCGGGCGCTGTACGACTGGCTACACGAGAACGAGGAGGTCGCCTTCCTGCCCGTGGAGCTGGTGAACGATCCGGACGTCATCTCCGCCAACCGCCTCAGCATCACCCTCAACGGTGCCATGGCGATCGACATCTCGGGGCAGGTCGTGGCCGACACCATCGACGGTCGCCAGTACTCCGGCATCGGTGGGCACGAGGACTTCGTGTCGGCCTCGGCTCTCTCGCTCGACTCGCGCTCGATCATCTGCATGCCGTCGACCGCGCTGGTCGGAGGCGTGCGACGGTCGCGCATCGTGCCCTGGTTCGGGGCGGGCACCGTGATCACCACACCGCGCCACCAGGTCGACGTCGTCATCACCGAGTACGGCATCGCCGAGCTCCAGGGCCACACTGTGCACCAGCGTGGCGAGGCGCTGGCCGCCGTAGCTCACCCCGACTTCCGCGAGGAACTCGCAGACGCGGCGAAACGGGCGTCCGGGGGCGAGTCGCCGGTGATCCCAGACATCAGCTGAGTGGCCGCGGGCACGTGCCCTCTCCCGAGGAGGTCGCCGGGTGAGGCGCTAGACACGGAAGGGTGACGTCTCCCACGGCCGCACCTCGCACCATCGAGCCGAGCGCCGACGAAGCCCGTCGGTCGCACGACCTCGCCCGCATGAAGTCGGTGGCCCTCGGGCTGCTGCTCGCTGCCACCGTGTTGTTCGTCGTCGCGCGGGCCTTCGAGTCGGGCCACCCGTGGCTGGGCTACGTGGCCGCCTTCGCCGAGGCCTCGATGGTGGGCGCCCTGGCCGACTGGTTCGCCGTCACCGCGCTGTTCAAGCGACCGCTCGGTCTGCCGATCCCGCACACGGCCATCATCCCGAACCGCAAGGACGACATCGGCCGGGGGCTGGGCACCTTCGTCGAGACCAACTTCCTCACGGCCGAGGTGGTCGGGGAGAAGCTCCGGGCCACGCCCATCTCCGCGCGGCTCGGCTCCTGGCTGGCCCAGCCGGCCAACGCCGCCAAGGTCGGGGAGCAGGCCGGCACGGTGGTGGCGAGCGTGGTCGGCGCCTTGCGCGACGAGGAGATCCAGGACGCCATCGAGCAATCGATCTCGAGCCGGTTGCGGGCCACGCCCGTCGGCCCACCGCTCGGTCGGGTGCTCGACATCGCGGTCGCCGACGATCGCCACCAGCAGCTGCTGAGCGTGGTCCTGCACCGTGTCGCCGAGGTGCTCCACGACAGCCGCGACGCGCTGCGCGCCCGGCTCGATCAGGAGTCGCCGTGGTGGGTGCCCCAGCCGCTCGACGACCGCATCTTCGCCAAGCTCTTCGAGGTGATGCAGCGGCTGCTGCACGAGGTCGCCGACAACCCGGCCCACGAGCTGCGCGTCTCCTTCGACGATCGCGTGAACGAGCTCGCCGACGCCCTCAAGAGGTCGCCCGACATGCAGCGCCGCGCCGAGGACCTGAAGGAGGAGGTGCTCGCGCACCCCGCGCTCCGGCAGTGGTCGGGAGGCGTGTGGCAGGACCTCAAGGCCTCGCTCCTCGAGCTCAGCGCCGATCCCGAGTCCGAGCTGCGCCAGCGCATCGAGTCGGCCGTGCTGTCGTTCGGTTCCCAGCTGCGCGACGACCCCGCGCTCCAGGCCAAGGTCGACGACTGGCTGGTGTCGTTCGCGGTCACGGTGGTGGAGCAGTCGCGCGGTGAGATCGGCGACCTCATCGCCACGACGGTCGAGCGGTGGGACCCGGCCGAGTCGACCCGCCGCATCGAGCTGCAGGTCGGCCGCGACCTCCAGTTCATCCGCATCAACGGCACCGTCGTGGGCGGCCTGGCCGGGCTGGTCATCTACTCGGTGGGCCAGCTCCTCGCGCACTGACCTGCGGCGCCGCTCCGGGAGCTCCGGGAACAGGGGCGACCCCGGAGCGGTTGGACCCGGGGCCGGCAGCCCGCCCGCCAACGAGGAGCCACCCGCATGAGCGACGCCCTGTACTCCGCCACGTCCACCGCCTGGGGAGGGCGCGAGGGACGCGTCGTGTCCTCCGACGAGCGGCTCGACCTCCAGCTGTCGATCCCGGCCTCGATCGGCGGCGACGGCGGCCCCGGCACCAACCCCGAACAGCTCTTCGCCACGGGCTGGGCGGCGTGCTTCCACAGCGCGCTGAAGCTGGTGGCCCGTCAGCAGAAGGCCGACGTGAGCGAGTCGGCCGTGTCGGTGACCGTCAGCCTGGTGATGAACACCGAGGGCGGGATCGACATCGCAGGTCGCATCGAGGCCGAGCTCCCGGGCCTCGACCACGCCACCGCCAGCGCCCTGGTCGACGAGGCTCACAAGGTGTGCCCCTACTCACGCGCCACCCGCAACAACATCGCCGTCGAGGTCAGCTGCGTCGAGCCCTGAGCACCGGGCGCAGGTTCACTGCACCAGAAGCGCGTGCCACGCGCGGAATCGGTGCAGTGAACTCGCGGCGTGACAAGGTGACGGCATGGACATCCCGGTCGACACCCGTCTCGATGCCGACCACCTCGGTGATGTGGCGGGCCGTGCCCGCGAGCTCGCCGAGATGGGGTTCGACGGCGCCTTCACGTTCGAGGGCCCGCACGATGTCTTCGTGCCGCTGGTCCTCGCAGCGGGCAGCGGCGCCGACCTCGACCTCATGACGAACGTGGCCATCGCGTTCCCCCGCAGCCCGGTGCACCTCGCCCACCAGGCCTACGACCTCCAGCTGCTCTCGAAGGGGCGCTTCAGGTTGGGGCTCGGCAGTCAGGTCCGGTCGCACATCGAGAAGCGCTACGGCTCGCAGTTCGCACGTCCGGTCGCCCGCATGCGTGAGGTGGTGCAGGCCACGCACGCGGTGCTGCGGTGCTGGGAGACCGGCGAGCAGCTCGACTTCCGTGGCGAGTTCACCACCCACACGCTGATGCCGCCCACGTTCAACCCGGGCCCCAACCCCTTCGGCGTGCCGCGGATCCTGGTCGGTGGCCTCGGGCCGAAGATGGTGGCCATGGCCGCCGAGGTGGCCGACGGGCTGCTGATCCACCCGTTCAACACCGACCGCTTCGTGCACGACCACACCCTGCCCGCCGTCGACGTGGGCCTCGCCGCGGGTGGCCGGTCACGCGCCGACATCGAGGTCGTGGCCGAGCTGATCATGGCCTGCGGTCGCGACGACGAGGAGCAGGCGCGTGCCGACGAGGGGGCCCGGTGGCTGCTCTCGTTCTACGCCTCCACGCCTGCCTACCGCCCGGTGCTCGACTCCCACGGCTACGGCGACCTCCAGCCCGAGCTGAACCGGCTCACCAAGGAAGGCCGCTGGGAGGCCATGCCGGCGCTGATCGACGACACGCTCCTCGACACCATCGCCGTGCGCGGCACCCCCGACCAGGTCGGCGCGGGCATCGCGGCCCGCTGCGCCGGGGTGGCCGACCGGGTCGGCTTCTACTTCCCCTACCGCG
This sequence comes from Actinomycetota bacterium, assembly GCA_017882935.1. Taxonomy (GTDB): domain Bacteria; phylum Actinomycetota; class Acidimicrobiia; order Acidimicrobiales; family Iamiaceae; genus JADGOP01. The sequence continues at coordinate 3,565 of JADGOP010000023.1, read as the reverse complement.
TCGACCCCTCGTGCGCCGGGGAGATCCTCGACGCGCTGCGAGCGGCCTGAGCCCTGGCGAGCCGGCGCGGGGTCACCGCGTGCCCGCGCCCAGCTCGCCCCAGTTGGTCGGCAGGTACCCCGCGTGGATGCCCAGGGCCGCCAGGTTCGACACCGCCGGGTGGGTGTGGCCTGCGGGGGCCTTGGTGAACACCCGCAGCAGGTTGGTCACCATGCCCACCGTCTGCGCGTCGGTGCCGGTGCCGCCCGGCAGCAGGTGGCGCTCGAACCAGATGCTCCCGGCGGAGAATACGCCCGCGCCGCTGGGGGTCGTGTAATAGGTCATGTCGGCGAAGCTGTCGTGCCCGCGGCACACCACGGGCGAGTGGGCCAGCACCTGGATGGTGGGTGGCGTGGGCACCTCGGGCGTGACCCGGTCGTACTCGTTGCCGACCAGGTCGAACCACTGGTCACCGTTGTGCACGCCCGTGCCCTCGAACATCCAGGCGCCGGCATCGACGATCACCATGTTCGCCTTCACCGGGTTCGACTCGTAGTAGACGCCGGTGATCGAGCTCTCGGGTCGTGCCGCCGGCGCCTCACGCCAGCTGGTGGTGACGCGCTGGGGGTCGACGCTGTTCAGCGGATCGTCGGCGGCGATGCGGTAGTTGACCTCGTGGCGGTTCGGCCCGATGGGTGACGGCTCGAGGCGGATGCGGCGGTACATGCAGTTGGCGCCCAGGAACATGAGGTTCACACCCGAGTCACGGGCGGCCTCCACCCCGTTGCGCATCTCGAGCGACCAGTACTCGTCGTGGGCGGGCGAGATCCACACTTTGTAGCGGCTCGCGTCGTGGGGCCGGGCATGCGTGTCGAGGCTGGTCGAGTACGTGACCTCGTAGCCGAGCGACTCGATGAGCGCCGAGATCTCGTGGACGCCCCCCAGGAAGTTGCCCGACCCGCTCAGGTCGTAGGGGCGGTCGAAGCTCACCTTCTGGGAGCGGCCGTTGTCGCCCTCGTAGAGGCTCGCTCCGCCCCACTTGTTGTAGGCCTGCCAGGTGGTGACGTCGTGCTGGATGTGGGCCGCCGCGGGCCGCTCGTCGTCGCGCACAACGAGTGGGATCTGCGACTCGCCCCCGTCGTCGCTCACGAGCTTGAACAGGTACGAACCGGGCACCCAGTCGTGGTCGGGGGTGACGGTGAGCGAGGGCGTCCAGGGCGCGTCGCGCATGTTGGTGGCGGGATCGGTGCGCGCCGGCGCCTGGACCTTGCCGGGGAGGGGTCCCGACGACCAGACCTTCCGGCCCCCACGGCCGCCGTAGTGGCCCATGCGGTAGGCGGTGACGGTGTAGTGGGCCGCAGCCGTGCCCACGTAGAGCTGGAACGGCTCACCCGGGGCCACGCTCGTGCGGCTCGCGAAGCCACGCACCTTGTCCCACGCCGCGGGGTCCTGCGAGACGGCCCACTCGCCGGTGCCGGGACGGGCGTTCTCCTGCGCGATGGTCACCCTCAACGGACCGGCCGAGGCCCCGCCAGAGGTGGAGTCGGCGGGCGTCCCGGCGTTCGCGTGCTTGCTGTCCTTGGACGGGTCGAGGGACCGTTCGATCGACCAGGCCACCGCTGCGAGGGGGACGGCCACGATGCCGCCGACCACCGCGCGCCGCGTCCAGTAGTTCGGTCGGCCGTGCTTGCCCCCCCGGTCGTCGCTGGTCGCCACGCGCGAAACGGTAGACGGTCCTCAGAGGACGAGCGGATGGGCAGCTTCGGCGCATCTCGCGCCGGAGCCGTCCCCGAAACCGCGGCGGCGCGAGGCTGGCGGTCCCTGCGACCGGGAGATGGAGGTCCGTCACGATGACGTATTCGATCGTCGCCCGCGACGTTGCGACCGGCGAGCTCGGTGTCGCCGTCCAGACGTGCATGTTCGCGGTCGGTGCCGTGGTCCCGTGGGCGCGTCCCGGCGTGGGCGCCGTGGCGACGCAGGCCATCGGCGAGCCCGCCTACGGGCCGCGTTGCCTCGACGAGCTCGCGCTCGGTGCGACGGCGGTCGAGGCGCTCTCTGCGGCGCAGACGGCCGACCCGCTGTTCGACCTCCGTCAGGTGGGTGTGGTGGGGGCCGACGGCACCGTCGCTGCGGCCACGGGGGCGCTCTGCATCGACCACGCGGGGGAGGTGGTGGGGGAGGGCTTCGCCGTGCAGGCGAACATGATGAGCAGTCCCGACGTGTGGCCTGCCATGGCCGCCTCGTTCGGGTCCTCCTCGGGCCCGTTGGCGCGGCGCCTGCTCGCGGCCCTGGTCGCGGGCGAGGAGGCCGGCGGCGATGCCCGCGGCCGCATGTCGGCTGCGCTGCTCGTCGTCTCGGGCGCGGTGCCCGACTCGCCGGCCGACGGCGTCGTCGTCGACCTGCGGGTCGACCGGAGCGACGATCCCCTGGGCGAGCTCGGTCGGCTGGTGACAGCGGCCGAGGCGTTCGCCGGGTTCGATCGAGCGGTCGCGCAGGTCTTCGGCGGCGACGCCGCCGGTGGGCTGGTCACCATCGACGAGGCCCTCGCCCTGCTCCCGGGCGAGGAGAACCTGCGGTTCCTGCGGGCCGGCGCGCTGATCGCGTCGGGCGCGCACGACGCCGGGGTGGCCGAGCTCACCTCGCTGGTGGCGGATCGTCCGACGTGGGAGGTCCTGGTCCGCAGCTTCGCGGCGAAGGGGCTCATCCCGCTGTCCGACGACGTCACCGTCGACGACCTCCTCGGCTGAGCCACGCGGGCGGGGCGCAACGGAAGTCTCGTTCGAGGCCGGAGAGACCACTACCGTCTGACGATCGACGACCGTGGCGACCGGGCCGACCGGCCGAAGACGAAGTGGTGGGAGCCCGGGCGGGCCGACTGGCAGGTCGCGGCCCTGTTCATGGTGGGCTCGTCGTGCTTCGCGCTCGGCGCGCTGCCCCCGTACGCGAACGCGGTCGGTCCTGCGGCCGACGGGGTGACCTACTTCGTCGGCTCGATCTTCTTCACCTCCGCCGCCCTGCTCCAGGTGCTGCTGTCGGCCGGGGTGATCCGCGCCGACCAGCGGCCACGCACGTCGATCCGGTGGCGAGCACGGGTCCGCACCGGCAGCCGCCCGGAGTGGTGGGCAGGGGTGGTGCAGTTCGTCGGCACGCTGATGTTCAACGTCAGCACCTACTCGGCCATGCAGCAGGGGCTCACCGCGGCCCAGGCACAGCGTCGGGTGTGGACCCCCGACGCCCGCGGGTGCATCGCGTTCCTCATCGCCAGCGCGCTGGTGTACGCCGACGTGCGCCGACCTTGGCTCCAGTGGCGACCCCGCGACCTGACCTGGTCGGTGGCCATGCTCAACATGACGGGGTCGATCGCGTTCGCGATCTCCGCGCTGGGCGCCTACGTGGTGCCGTCGACGGGCCACGCGGCGAGCCTCGTGCTCGACAACCTCGGCACGTTCATCGGCGGCCTGTGCTTCCTGTTCGGTGCCCTGCTCCTCATCCCGCAGGAGGACCAGGGCGCGGCCGGCGCCGCGACCGCAGGCGGCTCCGACGCCCGGTCCGGGACGGGCTGAGCGGGAACACGCCCTTCTACAAC
>JADGOP010000301.1 GCA_017882935.1 Actinomycetota bacterium | reverse complement strand
GCCAGGGTGGAGGGCGCGGTGCGGGCCAGCAGGCCCTTGGCGTCGAGCACGTTGAGGGCCGGTGGGTTCTCGGCGTAGAAGACGTCGGCGGGCGTGGCCGAGCCCTCGGCCAGGAGCTGCTGGGCCAAGCTGCCCTCGTCGTCGGAGCGGACCTTGACCTTCACCCCGGTCTTGGCCTCGAAGGCGCTGACCAGCTGGCTGACGGTCTGCTCGTGCTGCCCGCTGTAGACGGTGATGTTGCCGTCGGGCACGAGCGAGATGTGCGCCGGGGCGCCCGCCGTGGTGCTGGTGGTGGCGCCGCCTGAGGAGGGGGTGTCGGAGCCACAGGCACCGAGCCCCAGCGCCAGCGCGGCCACCAGGGCCAGGGCGGTCCAACGTCGCACGTCGTGCACCTTCCGATCGATGTGTTCGGCCCCGTCGAGACACGGTGTTAGGTAACGCTAACGAAACGCCCGGCGACCTCGCAATGCGGGCGGCCGGGGAGGCGGTACGGTGCCGCCGTGACTGCTGACGGGTTCGTGCTGGCCGGTTCCGACGTGCGGGTGCCCGCGCTGGGCGTGGGGACGTGGGCGTGGGGTGACCGCTCCACCTGGGGCATGGGCGGCTACGACGCCGACCTGACCCGCGCCTCCATCGAGGAGGCGTGGGCCGCGTCGATCGACGCCGGCGTGACGCTCTTCGACACGGCGGAGGTCTACGGCAAGGGCGAGAGCGAGCGCATCATCGGCAGCCTGCTGAAGGGCGACCCCACGCGGGCCGCCTCGGTCGTGATCGCCACCAAGTTCATGCCCCAGCCCTGGAAGCTCGACGTGAAGGGGGCCCTGCTGCGCTCGCTGCGGGCCTCGCTGGAGCGCCTGGGCGTGCCCGCCGTCGACCTGTACCAGATCCACGGCCCGATCAGCCTCCGTGGTCACGCCGCCCTGGCCGAGGCGCTGGCCGGGGCGCACCAGGCCGGCCTGGTGAAGGCCGTGGGCGTGTCGAACTACTCGGTGAAGGAGACGCGGGCCATCGATGCCGAGCTGCGCAAGCGCGACCTGCGCCTCGCCACCAACCAGATCGAGTTCTCGCTGCTGCGCCGTTCGCCCGAGACGGGTGGCCTGCTGGCCGCCTGCGCCGAGCTGGGCGTGGTGCCGCTCGCCTACTCGCCCATCGGGCAGGGGCGCCTCACCGGCAAGTACTCCGCGGCCAACCCGCCTCCCGGCAGGCGCAACTTCTCCAAGCACCCCATGGAGGTGGTCGACCGCGTCGTGGCCGAGCTGCGCACCATCGGCGAGAAGCACGGCGGCAAGACCCCCAGCCAGGTCGCCCTCAACTGGATCATCGCCAAGGGCGCGGTGCCCATCCCCGGGGCGAAGAACCGGGCCCAGGCCGAGGACAACGCCGGCGCGCTGGGCTGGAGCGTCGACGCCGACGACCTCGCCGTCCTCGACGCGGCCGCGCTGCCCGGCCTCCGCGGCCTCGGCAACCGCGTCTGGCAGCACGGCTGACCCAGACCTACCCGCGTTCTGGGGACGGAAATGCGCGGCATGAGCACGTATCCGTCCCCAAAAGATGGGGAGGGCGGCTTCAGACCTCGTGCTTCTCGGCGGTGCGGTAGTCGCCGAAGGGCTCGTCGCGCTCCTGGAGGGCGGCCACGAGACCCTTCTCCTTCGAGTCCTCGATGAACGCCTTGAAGCTCTCCTGGTGGATGCCGAGGGCGCACAGCTCGGTGCCCGAGCGGATGGCGGCGCGCAGGCCCATGACGTCCATGGCGCGGTGCACGGTGCGCTTGTTGAGCTGCACGATGTCGGAGGGGATGAGTGCGATGCGCTGCGCCACCTTGAGCACCTCGGCATCGAGGTCGTCGGCCGGGAACGCCCGGTTCGCCCACCCCAGCTCGACCGCCTGGACCCCGGAGATCGAGTCGCCGGTGATCATCATCTCCATGGCGGCGCGCATGCCGAGGAACCAGGCGTGGAAGTGCATGTCGGGAACGCCGAAGCGCACCGCCGGGTAGCCCATCTTGGCGTCCTCGGCCACGTAGACCAGGTCGCAGCCGGTGGCGAGCTCGCTGCCGCCGGCCAGGCAGTAGCCGTGCACCTGGGCGATGACGGGCTTGGCCAGGTCCCAGATGCTCATCCACGACTCGGTGACGTGGCGCGGCCACTGGCCCTCGCCACCGGCCGTGAAGTGCGGCAGGTCGGTGCCCTCGTTGCCGCCACCGAGGTCGTAGCCCGCCGAGAAGCTGGGCCCGGCACCCCGGATGATGGTGACGCGCACCTCGGGGTCGTCGTCGGCGGCGCGGAGCGCGTCGAGCAGGTCGCCGCGCAGGGGGTTGTTCAGCGCGTTGCGCTTCTCGGGGCGGTTGAGGGTGATGCGACGCACCCGCGGCGCAGGGTCGTCGACGATGACCAGCGAGGGTCGGCTGCCGTCGACCGGCTTGGCGCCTGCCGACGGGTTGCTGGCGCCGTAGTCGCTCGACGTCGGAGCGCTCACTTGATGGCCTTGTAGTCCATGTCTCCGGAGATCCGCTGGAGCTCCTTGTCGGGCACGGCCTCGATGGGGGTGGCGATCTCGTCGACGGTCGGGCCGATGCGGGCGGCCAACGGTGCCAGGGCGTCGAGGTCGAAGTCGTAGAGCTTGGCGGCGTTGCCGGCCAGGATCTGCCGCAGCTCGGCCTCGGGGGCGTCGCTGAAGCGGGCCCGCAGGTTCTCGCGGGTGTACGGCCACGTGCCCTCGTCGTGGGGGTAGTCGCTCCCCCACATGAACTTGTCGAGGCCGATGACGTGGCGGGCTGCGGCGTCGTCGGGGCCGGGCTGGCTCACGCCCATCCAGCAGTTCTGCTGGAAGTACTCGCTGGCGTCGCGGGGCAGCACGTGGTCGGCGCCGTAGCGGATCTCGCCGGTCGCGCCCGTGTCGCGGATGCCCCGGATCACGCTGTCGAGGCGCTCGAGCATGGGTGGCACCCAGGCGCAGCCGGCCTCGGTCATGACGAACTTGAGGCGGGGGAAGCGCTCGAAGACACCCGACAGCACCATCTGCACGAACGGGCGCTGCGTGTAGAAGGGCACCTCGTTGATGTAGAGCAGCATCGAGGTGGGGTAGGGCCCGTAGTCGGGGTTGCCGCTGCCACTGTGCACGTTGATGATGATCTCGAGGTCCTGCAGCACCGCCCAGAGCGGGTCGTAGCAGGGGTCGTAGAGCGGCTTGACGTACTTCACGTCGGGGGCGATGTTGGGCAGCAGGATGCCGCCCCGGAGGCCGTTCTCCTTGATCCAGGTGGCGTCGGCGATGGCGTCGTCGACGTCGTTGAGGAAGATCTGGCCGACACCGGCGCGCCGCTCGGGGAACTCGTTGCACCAGTCCTTGAGCCAGCGGTTGTGGGCCTGCACACCAGCGTGACGGTGCTCGTACTCGTCGTCGGTGGGCGGCTTGGCGAAGAGCACGAAGCTGGGGAAGAACGGGGGCACGGTGTTGGGGAACACCACCTCGCCGGCGATGCCGTCGTCCTCCTGCTGCCCGTTGCGCATCTCGTTGTCCCAGTTGCGCAGGCGGCGGTTGTCGCCGAGGTCCTTGTAGGGGTTCTTGTACTTGCCTCGCCAGGCGTCGAAGTCGTCGAGGTACTTCGGGTCGAGGTACGAGCGGTAGGCGGCGTGGCTGCCTCCCGCGTGGCAGTCGGACGAGATGATCGTGTACCGCTCAGCGGTGGCGTTCGTACCCATGGTCGCCATCATAATGAGAACACGTTCTAAAAGCCCGCCCGAAGCGGACGCATCCCGGTGCGCTGGTCAGAGCGTGCGGATGGTGTCGTCGGGCGCCATCACGATGCGAGTCGAGCCGTCGATCCAGCGCAGCGCCGCCACCAGTTGGTCGCGTGGCAGGGACACGCATCCGGCCGTCGACCCGCCGTTGGACTCGTGCAGGAAGATGCCCGACCCCCGACCGGACCCCGTCACGGGGACGTTGAAGTTGATCAGC
>JADGOP010000300.1 GCA_017882935.1 Actinomycetota bacterium | reverse complement strand
CACCGGCGTGTGGTCGTCGTCATCGTCGACCGCGTCGCTCCCCTCGGCGGCCTCCACGCCGTCGGCGACCGTCGTCGCGTCGTCGCGCACCGGCTGCCCGGCGGCCGCACCCCTCACGGCGAGCGCGTCGGGCCCGCCGCCCTTGCCCTGCTTCACCTTGCGCAGCTGGGCGGGCTTCATGAGCACGTTCCCGCAGCCGGGGCACTCTGCGGTGGTGGGCAGCGAGTTGGGGTTGTAGAAGCGGTCGCAGGTGTCGCACCAGGGCATGCGTCAGGCCTCGTCCGTGCCTACGAGGCGCGATCGCGAGCCCGCAGCGGCCACCGCGCTCGGCACCGGGTGCTCGACCAGGGAGGCGAGCAGGGCGGCGGCCTCGACGAGCCCGTCGACGTCGATGCCGGTCACGACACCGCAGTCGTCGAGCACCGCCACCAACTCCTCGGTGGCCAGGTTTCCCGCCGCACCGGCCGCGAAGGGCGAGCCACCGAGCCCCCCGACCGAGGTGTCGAAGCGCCGCACCCCCCGCTCGAGCCCGACCCAGGCGTTGAGCAGGCCGGTGCCGCGCGTCTGGTGCAGGTGCAGCCCTACGTTCGACCCCGTCTCGTCGAGGAGGGCGTGGACGCGCAGTGGGGTGGCCATGCCCGTGGTGTCGGCGTAGGTGAGTCGGTCGCACCCCGCGTCGAGCAGCCGGTCGGCCAGGCGGGCCACCGCCGAGGGCTCGATGTCGCCCTCGTACGGCGAACCGAAGGCGCACGACACGACCACGTCGACGAGCACCCCCGCTTGCGCGGCCAGCGAGCAGATCGCGGCCACCTCGGCCTCGGACTCGGCCACGGTGCGGCGCACGTTGCGCTGGTTGTACGCCTCCGACGCTGAGATGGTGACGGTGAGCTCGTCGACGCCGGTCTCGAGCGCGGCCTCGGCGCCCCGGCGGTTCGGCACGAGGGCGGCCAGGAGCACGCCCTCGGGGCGGCCCAGCGACGCGACCACGTCGGCCGCGCCGGCCATGGCGGGCACCGCGTCCGGCGAGACGAAGGCCGCCACCTCGATGTGGCGGATGCCGGCGCCGAGCAGCGCCTCGATGAGGCGCACCCGGTCGGCGACCGGCAGGGGCCGCTCGGGCTGCAGCCCGTCGCGCGGGCCGACCTCACGGATGTCGACGCTGGTCCCGGCCAGCCGCACCATCGAGGTCTCGGTCACCGTCCCATGCTGCCGGGTGGGAGGTCGGCTTCGCACACCCGGGCCAAAGGCGCGTTCAGGTTCCGGTCAGACAGGAGGCACGCCGTGGCGGCGCTCGGAGAAGGCGCGGTCCTTGCCGCCGGCCATCTCGAAGCGGCGGATGAGCTCGGTGCGCAGGCCGCCCGGCTCGACCACCGCGTCGATGACCAGCTCGGAGGCCAGGCGCAGCAGGTCGACGTCGGCCTCGTAGATCTCGCGCTGCTCGGCCACGAAGGCCTCACGTTCGTCGGGGTCGTCGATGGCGGCAATCTTGTTGGCGAACACCGCGTTGACGGCCGCCTCGGGCCCCATCACCGCGATCTTGGCGGTGGGCAGGGCGATGGTGGCCTCGGGCTCGAAGGCGGGGCCGGCCATGGCGTAGAGCCCGGCGCCGTAGGCCTTCCGCACGACCACGCAGACCTTCGGCACGGTGGCCTCGGACACCGCGGTGACCATCTTGGCGCCGTGGCGGATGATGCCCTGCGCCTCGACCTGCGTGCCGACCATGAAGCCCGGCACGTCGCAGAGGAACACCAGGGGGATGTTGAAGGCGTCGCAGCACCACACGAACCGGGCGGCCTTGTCGGCGGAGTCGACGAACAGCACCCCGCCCTTGGCCATGGGGTTGTTGGCGACGATGCCCACCGGCCTGCCGTCGAGCCGCCCGAGGCCCACGATGAGCTCCGGGGCGAACAGCGGCTTCAGCTCGAAGAAGCTGTCGGCGTCGACGAGCGAGTCGATGACCTCGTGCATGTCGTAGGCGAGCTTCTCGGTGTCGGGCACGAGGTCGGCGGTGAACGCCCGCACGGGGACGTCGGCGCGGTAGTGGGGCGGCTCCTCGCGCCACGTCTGCGGGAAGTAGCTGAACCAGGCCTTGGCCTGGTCGATGGCGTCGGCATCGTCGACGGCGAGGTTGTCGCCGCACCCCGACACCGTGGCGTGCATGCGGGCGCCGCCCATGGCCTCGAGGGTGGTGATCTCGCCGATGACCATCTCGGCCATGCGGGGCGAGCCCAGGTACATCGAGGCGTTGCCCTCGACCATGATCACGATGTCGCAGAAGCTCGGGATGTAGGCACCACCCGCCGCCGAGGGCCCGAAGAGGCAGCAGATCTGGGGCACGCGCCCCGACAGCTTCACCTGGTTGTAGAAGATCCGGCCGGCGCCGCGGCGGCCCGGGAAGAGCTCGACCTGGTCGGTGATGCGCGCCCCGGCGGAGTCGACCAGCCAGAAGATGGGGAGCTCGTGGCGCAGCGCGTACTCGGTGGCGCGCACCATCTTCTCGACCGTGCGTGCGCCCCAGGACCCGGCCTTGACGGTGGGGTCGTTGGCGACCACCACCACGGGCCGCCCCTCGACCCGGCCCACGCCCGTGACCACGCCGTCGGCCGGCAGGTCGGTGGCCGAGGCGTTGGCCAGCAGCGCGTCCTCGACGAACGAGTCCGGGTCGAGGAGGCGTGCGAGCCGGTCGCGCACGAAGAGCTTGTTCTGCTTGGCGAGCTTGTCGGCACCGGTGGCGAGGTTGCCGTCGAGCGCCCGGGTGGCCGCCGCGGCAAGCGCGGCGGCGTGCGCGTCGGTCTGGTCGGTGGGGGCATCGGTCACGGTCAGCTCCGGCGGATCGCGAGGATGGCGACGTCGTCGGACAGCGCCGAGCTGGCGAAGTCGCGGGCCGCTTCGAGCAGGGACTTGCACAGCACGGCGGGATCGACCCCGGGGTCGCGCCGCAGCATGTTGGCCACCCGCTCCTCCCCGAACAGCTGGTTGCCGTTGCGGGCCTCGGCGAGGCCGTCGGTGTAGAGCAGGACGAGGTCGTGGGAGTCGAGGGGGATCTCCCGGCTGATGAAGCTGCCGTTGGGGTCGAGCATCAGCAGCGGGCCCGTCGAACGCAGCGGGCGGACCTCGCGGTCGTGCCAGAGCCAGGCGGCAGGGTGCCCCGCGGACGCGAAGCGCAGCGTGCCGGCCTCGGTGTCGAACACCACCACGCAGAGGGAGATGAACTCCTCGATGCGCTCGAGCGCCGACATCTGGGTGTTGAGCTCCTCGAGCGCCTGCGCGGGGTCGCGGAACTGCCGCAGGAAGACCCGCAGGAGGTACTTGGCCTGGAACGCGGTGATCGAGGCCTCGATGCCGTGCCCGGTGACGTCGCCGATGACGGCCGCCACCCGGGTCGGCGACAACCGGAAGACGTCGTAGAAGTCGCCGGCCATCATCCCGGTGCCCGCCTGGTACACGCGGCCGACGTCGAAGCCGGTGATGTCGGGCAGGTCCTCGGGCGCCAGGCGTGCCGCCCAGGCCCGGGGTGCGAGCTGCTCCTGGGTGAGCACCTCGACGGCGCGTCGCTCCACCGAGAAGCGCTCCTCGGACAGCCGTGCCGCCCGTAGGAAGTCGCGGCTGAAGGCCACCGACAGGCCCACGGGGATGAGCAGGACCACGAACACGAGCACCACGGGCGACCGGTGCACGATGGCGGCGGCGCCGGCGGCGAAGAACAGGGCCGTGTACAGGGCGGTGGCGTGCATCTCCTTGCGGAACGCGGCGCGTGCCAGCACCGCGGCGTCGGAGTCGGGCCCGTACTCACGGGCGGTCCGCTCCCAGGCGCGCTGATGCTGGCGGGTCGACCGCCCCCAGAGGACGGCGGCGAAGAAGCAGGCGACGGAGACCACCGTCAGGACGATCTGGCCCATCAGGCCAGCCATGCTACTGCCGGCGGCTGTGTGGACCCTGAGTGACGGCTCAGGATTG
>JADGOP010000022.1 GCA_017882935.1 Actinomycetota bacterium | reverse complement strand
CGCTCGATCGTGACCAGCTCACCGTCGTCGCCGAGGCGCGCCACGAGGAGGCGCGTGGAGTTGGTGCCGCAGTCGACCGCGCCAACGACGCGCGGTGCGCTGGGCGAGGAGGTCCCCGTCATGGCTGCGTTGGCTCCTGGTGGTCCGGCGGCTGGTCCGCGGGATCGTAGGGGCCACCGGCACCGGTGGCCGACGGGTCGAGCCGGGCCGCGACCCAGCGCCCGACCGGGTCGTCGCCACCCGCCAGGTGCCAGGCGTAGTGGGCGTGCAGGCACTTGACGCCGCGCCGGGTGCCGCCCACGCCGCCCGAGGGGCGGGGACCGGTGTGGGTCGGGGGGATGAGGGCGTCACGCTCGGCGGCGTAGCGCCGGTGCGCGGCCTCGAGCTCGTCGGCGTCGACCTCGGCCTCCGAGCGGTTCACCCCGCCCTCCGACTCGAGCCGCCCGACACGGGCACGTTCCGGCTCACCCACCAGCCAGTACCGCGTGGGCATGGGGGTGCCGTCGTCGAGGAGCGGGGCGTTGGCGATCACCAGCGGTGAGCCGTCGGCGTGCCGCACCACCACCTCGAACGCGCCGGCGGGAGGGCGGCCGAGCAGCGCCTCCACCGCCACGAGATCGTCGGGGTCCACCACGTCAGGATCCCCGACCGTCGCCCGGCGAGGCCAGCTCCCGCAGCTTCGGGGTGAGGTAGGCCCACACGAACTTCAGTGCGGGGGTGTTGAAGTGCACGCCGTCGTAGCGGAGGGTGACCCCGTCGATGGCCTTGCGGTACGCGCCCTTGGGGCACAGGAACGGCGAGATCGGGACGATCGTGAGCTGCGAGGCGTGCCTGGCGGCGAAGCGCCGGAACACCCCGTTGAGCCACGCCACGCGCCGGTCGTCACCGCGCACGTTCGGCCCACCACCGAGGTCGAACTCGGTGGGGCGCATGCACGGCACGTCGAGCATCGCCACGCGCGCCCGGGTGCGGGACGTGAAGTAGTCGAGGTAGAGCTGCAGGCGTTGGTCGATGACGCGCTCGTAGTCGGCGGTGAACACCTTGTGGTCGGTCCCCTGGATCACCCGGTTGTAGACCTCCCAGGCACCGACCTCGAACAGCACCAGGTCGGGCTTCTGTGCCAGGCCGTAGTCCCACGCCTGGCGCAGGGCCGAGCACGAGCCGGCGGACCCGTCCCACACCAGGTCGGCCGTGATGGTGTTGCCGGAGTACGGCACCAGGCCGCAGCCCAGCTGGCCGGTGCCGATCACCGTCACCTTCGGCGTGACCGGCCCGGTGGCGCCGTACGCGAGCTTGAACGCCACGGAGTCACCCACGACCATCACGCGCAGCTTGCCCGGCTCGAACGGCACGGGCCCGGGGAGCTTCGCCGCCGACGCCGTGCCGCCGGTGCCGAACAGGGGCACCGACGCCGTGCCGTGCCCGATCAGCAGCACCGAGGCCACGAGCACGGCCGCGCTCGCAACGCCCGCGAAGCCGGCCGTCGCGCGCCCTGGTGAGCGCAGGCCAGCCCAGTTCGCGGTGCGGATCGGGCGCTCGACCGCGTAGTACGAGGCGGTGCTCACCGCGAAGGTGACGGCCAGCCGAACCGCCGTGAGGGCATGGGGCGACAAGTGGACGCGCGCGGGGTTCAGCCACACGTCGATCGGCCAGTGCCACAGGTAGAGCCCGTAGGAGATCCGCCCGATCCACGCCAGCGGGGCCAGCCCGAGCAGCCGCTTGAACAGGGTCGGCACGGGGGCCATGGCCGCGTCGACCACGAGCAGGCCCGCCACGACGAAGGGCACGTAGCCACCGAGGTAGAGCCAGTGGGCGGTGCCGGCGACGGCCACGAAGTACCAGCCGATGACGGCGAGGCCCACAAGGCCCAGCACCTGGCCCGGGCGCGCCGCCCAGCCGGGTCGGGCCGGGCGCTGGTGGCGCCAGATGGCGAGCGCGGCGCCGAGCAGCAGCACGTAGGCGTGCGAGTCGGTGCCGTAGTACGCGCGCGACGAGTCGGCGTGGGCCGGGACCAGGTTGGCCATCCACCCGAGCGACGCGACGGCCAGCGCGAGGACGAACGCCAGCAGCACGTCGAGGCGCTGCGACAGGCGGCGCAGTGCGACCGTCAGCACCAACGGCCACACCAGGTACCACTGCTCCTCGACCGCGAGCGACCAGAGGTGGCGCAGCGGCGACGGCTCCAACGAGCCCGCGAAGTACGACTGGTGACTGAAGACGAAGCGCCAGTTGGCCACGTAGAAGAGCGACGACACCGCGTCGAGCCGCACCGCCGAGCGCGTCGCCGCGGGCGCCACCACCCGCATGTAGACGCTCACCGCCAGCAGCACCAGCAGCAGGGCGGGGAACAGCCGGCGGACGCGACGGGCGTAGAAGCCCCCGAGCGCGATCCCGCCGGTGCGGTGCCACTCGCGCAGCAGCAGGGTCGTGATGAGGAACCCGCTCAGGACGAAGAACAGGTCGACGCCGAGGAAGCCCCCCACCACCCGTTCGATGCCCGCGTGGAACACCAGCACGCCCAGCACCGCCACCGCCCTGATGCCGTCGAGCGCCGGTTGGTAGCTGAGGGTGCGCGAGCCCGGAGTGGTGCCGGTCAACGGACGGTGGCAGGGCCCGCGCCAAAGCGGCGGCGCAGGGCCACGAGTTGAGGTCGGAGCCAGTCCCACAGCAGCGGGGTGGTGATGCGGTAGCCGCTGAGCACGAACAACAGGTCGACGCCGAGGAACCCGCCACTCACCCGCACGATCCCCCCGTGGTACAGCATCACCGAGAGCACGGCGAGGGCCCGCAGCCCGCCGAGTGCCGGCACGTAGCCGAACCGTGCGTGCGAAGAGCTTCGGGGAGTCGACATGGGGACGCCGGATGCTAACCGGGTCACGCCACCGGCTCCGAGGGCGCGAGCGGTGCTGCGACCGCCTCCCGGGCAGGCCCGTCGACCTGCAGGTTCCGGCGCCGGCGGCGCTCGACGCGGCGCCACACGACCTCCACCAGCACGGCGTAGACCCAGCCCAGCAGGATGTCGACGACGTAGTGCTCGGCGCCGAACACCAGGCTGAACGCCATGAGCAGCGGGTAGGCCGCAAGCACGACGCGGGCCCACCAGCGTGAGGTGCGCCAGAAGAACAGCGCGATCATGAGGGGGTACGCCGCGTGCAGCGACGGGAGCGCGGCGGTGAGGTTCACCGTGGCCTGACCCTCGTTGAAGGCGCTCCGGGCGAAGTTCAGGTGCACGTAGAGCCAGCCGTCGTTCACCGACCGCTCCAGGGGCGGCAGGAGGCCCCGGCTCGACGCCATCCACGGCGGCGCCCACGGCAGCAGGATGTACGTCATCACCCCGAGGAAGCTCAGCGACACGAACCGCTTGGTGTACGCGATCCAGCGGCCCCGGTCACCGGCGTACAGCCACGCCGCCACCGCGTAGGGCACGACGAAGTGGCTGAGGTAGGTCGCGCTGGGCACCACCTGCCAGAGGTGCACGCTGCGCTGCGACAGGAAGTGCTGCTGGAGCCACACGCTCGGCACCGTGCCGAGCCCGATCCAACGGTCCATGGTGATCTGCGGCGTGACGTGGACCGGCATGCCGAGGGTGTCGGCCGCACCCCGCGAGTAGTCGTACGCGATGAACACCAGCGTGAAGGGGATCCAGTCGACCAGCACGCGCCACACGCGCCGGCCGGGGGCGAACGCCGCGACCACCACCAGCGCGCCGACGAGCCACGCGATCACCTCCTCCCGCTGCTTGGGGAAGCCCCAGCGCCGGAACCACCACACGAAGAGCACGGCGTACCCGACGAGGCCCACCCAGCGGGCCACGCGGCGCGCGCCGCCGCGATCAGCAGCGACCGGCGTCGCCTCGGCCACCACTACTGCCACCCTCGCAGCCACAGGCGGAACAGGGCGGCGCGAGGCGTGAGCGGCAGCCCGGTCCAGATCGGGTAGAAGAGCGCCGCGAGCCCGACGGCGCTGCCCATCACCACCACGGCCGCCACGGTCCACGTCCTGCCCCGCACGCGGGCGGCGACGACCCCGGCTCCGACGAGCAGCACGGGGATGAGGGACGCCTGGTAGAAGGAGTAGCTCTCGCGGGCGTTGAAGATCCACGGCAGCCACTGCGTTGCCGCGATCAGGAGCAGCCACAGCGCGAGCCCGCTCCGCCGCAGCACCACCAGCGCGAGCAGGCCCAGCACCGACGCCATGCACACGAGCCACACCGCCGGGTTCGTCAGCGACTCGATGCGCGCCTCGCTGGAGGTGGGCCCGCGGTTGCAGACCCCCACCACCGAGTGGTGCAGCGCGGGTACGCAGTCGGTGTCGAAGAGCATGGTGGGGCGTTGCATCAGCAGCCAGGAGGTGGCCGGCGCCGCGTTGCGGTTGTTCGGACGGAGCTCACGGTGGAACGTCCACACCGCCCGCTGGTCGTGCACGAAGCTGGAGACCGACACGCGGGACGAACCGATCTCGCGGGGCGCCCACGTGGCCAGGTAGAGCGCGGGAGGCACCAGCAGCACCACCACGCCGGTCAGCGCCGCGGCGCGCGGACGCCGGCCGGCCGGCCGCTGGCGACGGTCGACCACCCAGAGCACGCCGAGCACGATCGGCCACAGCCACACGACGGACCACTTCACCGAGCTGCCGAGCCCCACCGATGCCGCGGCGCCGAGCCCCGCCCAGCGGCACAGCCGCGCCCGACCCGGCGGCGCCGCCCAGGCCACCGCCAGGAACCACACGGTGAGCATCACGAACAGCGCCACGAACACGTCGAGCATGGCCAGCCGCCCGCTGGTGAACATCACCCCGTCGGCAGCCGTGAGCACCCCGGCGGCGAAGGCGACGTCGTTGCGGCGCGTCAGCCGTCGCACCGACGCAGCCACCAGGCCCACCACGATCACGCCCGCGATCAGCGAGGCGATGCGCCAGCCGAACGGCGTGAAGCCGAACACCCGGATGCCGCCGGCGATGAGCCACTTGCCCAGCGGCGGGTGCTTGGCGCGGCCGTGC
Organism: Actinomycetota bacterium; assembly: GCA_017882935.1. GTDB lineage: Bacteria > Actinomycetota > Acidimicrobiia > Acidimicrobiales > Iamiaceae > JADGOP01. The sequence continues at coordinate 7,622 of JADGOP010000022.1, read as the reverse complement.
TCGGCGGCCCACTGCAGCGTGTCGACCGCGTCGGGCGCGTAGTACACCTCGTCGAACACCAGCACCTTGGGGTAGCCGAGGAGCGGCAGCCGGGTGACCAGAGCCAGGGCCATCGCCGCGGGTGCAGGCCACGCGAAGCGGGGCGGCGGCGCGACCGGCTCATCCGGCAGCGCACCCTCGTCGGTGACGGCGTCGTCGCCGACCTCGTCGGTCCCGTCGACGGTCGGTGCCGTCACGATCCCGACCCGAAGGGGCGCCCGGGCGGCACCAGGGGTCGGGCGGGCAGGTCGTCGCAGATGGCGTGCATCTCGTCACGCGTGGTGTTGCCCGAGAAGCCGTGGGGCGGCTCCGACAGCCAGGTCCGCAGGAACAGCAACGGGATGCGCGGGGCGGTCTGGTCGTGGCTGCGCTCGTAGAGGCTCTGGCAGGTGCGCTCGAGCGTGGCGAGCTCCTGGCGCTGCAGCCGCGGGCTGGCCCCACATCCCCCCACGCAGCCGACGGCGAGCACCGCGAGCACGCCCCCCACGATCCGTCGGCGCCGCATGCCGGCTGAGCCTACGAGCGGGAGGCGGGGGGGATCAGCCGCCGGCCCCGGAGGCCGGTGCCGACGCCCCTGATCCGCCCGTGGGCGCGAGCCGCACGAACGGCCACACCGCGGGCAGCTCCGCGGCGGGGACCGGCGGCGGCAGGATGGCGTAGGCCGACTCGCCCTGGTGCACCATGCCGTAGTCGCGGCGCGCCAGGCCCTCGATGGTGGCGCGGTCGTTGAGCTCGTGCACCTTCGTGCGCAGCTTGGCGTTGGCCGCGTCGAGCACGCTGATCTGCTTCTGGATCCGGGTGGCCCGGTTGTGCTGCGCCCACCAGGTGCGCACGGGGAACGGCCCCACGAAGAGCACGCCGACGCAGGCGATGGACGTGACCATGGCCCCGAGCAGGGCGCCGTGGCGGCGCCGCTCGCGAGTGGGCGCGTCGGACCGGGTGCGCGCCGGACGGGCGGTGTCGCCGCGCGGGCGGGGCGGGGCCGGGGTGCGCCGCGTGGTCATCGCCCTCCGCGCGCGAGCGCGGAGGCGCCCCGGTAGACCGCCGTCTCGCCCAGCAGCTCCTCGATGCGCAGCAACTGGTTGTACTTGGCGACGCGGTCGCTGCGGGCCGGTGCGCCGGTCTTGATCTGCCCGCAGTTGGTGGCCACCGCGAGGTCGGCGATGGTGTTGTCCTCGGTCTCGCCGGAGCGGTGGGACATGACCGCGGTGTAGCCGTTGCGTGTGGCGAGCCCGACGGCCTCGAGCGTCTCGGTGAGCGAGCCGATCTGGTTCACCTTGATGAGGATGGAGTTCGCCACCTCGGCATCGATGCCGCGCTGGAGGCGCTCGACGTTGGTGACGAAGAGGTCGTCGCCGACGAGCTGCACGTCGTTGCCCACGGCCGCAGTGAGCGCGGCCCACCCCTCCCAGTCCTCCTCGGCCATGCCGTCCTCGATGGAGACGATGGGGTACCGGGCGCACAGGTCGGCGTAGTAGGCGGCCATCTCGGCGGGGCTCAACGAGCGGCCCTCGCCCGAGAGCACGTAGGCGCCGTCGGAGAAGAACTCGGACGAGGCCGGGTCGAGCGCGATGGCGAGGTCGGTGCCGGGCTCGAAGCCGGCGGCTTCGATGGCCTGCACCAGCACCTGCACGGCCTCCTCGTTCGAGGACAGGTTCGGGGCGAAGCCGCCCTCGTCGCCCACCGCGGTGGACAGGCCCTTGTCGTGGAGCACCTTCTTGAGCACGTGGTAGGTCTCGACGCCCCAGCGCAGGCCCTCGGAGAACGAGCCGGCCCCGACCGGCATGATCATGAACTCCTGGAGGTCGACGTTGTTGTCGGCGTGGGCGCCGCCGTTGAGCACGTTCATCATGGGCACCGGGAGCACGCTGGCGTTGGTGCCGCCCACGTAGCGGAACAGCGGCAGCTCGAGCTCGTCGGCGGCCGCCTTCGCCACCGCGAGCGACACGCCCAGGATGGCGTTGGCGCCGAGGCGGGCCTTGTTGTCGGTGCCGTCGAGGTCGATGAGGAACTGGTCGAGGCCGCGCTGGTCGAGCGCCTCGAAGCCGTCGAGCGCCGCGGCGATCTCGTTGTTGACGTGCTCGACGGCCTGGGTCACGCCCTTGCCGGCGTAGCGGGCGCCGCCGTCGCGCAGTTCGACGGCCTCGAACTGCCCCGTGGACGCGCCGGACGGGACGATGGCTCGACCGCGGGCGCCAGAGTCGAGCTCGACGTCGACCTCGACCGTGGGGTTGCCGCGCGAGTCGAGGACCTCTCGCCCGACGATGTGGTCGATGCTGCTCATCTGGCATTCCTCGGGGTCGGCTGAGCCGGAGGTTCCGGCACGATCGGAGGGACCGGCCGGCACGATGTTGCTCGTGTGGCCAGTGGGGAGAACGGTACACCGCCACCCCCGGGGCCTGGAAGGACCCAGGGGCTCCCGCGTCCGCGCTCACCTGTTGACAGTCGAAATGACACTTACCGGGTCGACATGGCCCGGTTGTGTGTCGCCCGACACGGTATGGGCCATTCGGACTACTGTTCCCGGCGGGCGGGATGGCAGGACTGGCAGGAGAGCCATGCAACAGTCATCTTCACGAACCGACGGGGTCGCGCTGCAGGTGCACCTCGCCGCAGGGGCAACCGCGGCGCGCACGGCCCTCCGTGCCGCCCGCAGCAGCCTGGCGTCGGCCCTCGAGGCCTTCCCACGCGACGTCGACCAGATGCCGCCCTTCGTCTCCTTCCCGGTCCCGGCGCCGGGCGGGCCCTTCCTGCAGGTCAGCGGCCTGGGGCCGGGCGACCCGAGCCCCCGTGCGCTGGCCCGCCAGCTCAGCGAGCGCATCGCCGCCACCGGGCTCTCGGGCGCCGACGTCACCGTGGTCGAGCCGCTCGGTCGCCTCACCGGCCTCGAGGCCGCCCCGGGCGCGGCCATCCTGCGGGCGTTCCCCGCACCGGCCGGCCCCGACGGCGAGGTCCCGGCCCTCTGGCTGCGCCTGGCCCACAAGTGGGTCGGCCACGAGCACCCCGAGGGCCACCCGCTCACCGCCCGCATCAGCGGCGTCGAGTTCGCCATCACCCCCCGCGCCGCGGTCTCGGTGCTCCAGGACTGCCTGCGCAGCCGCACCTTCTGCGACGTCGTCCTCGGCGACCCGTCGTCGTGGGTCCGCGTGGCCTCGCTGGCGTTCGACCCGGTCCCCCACCTGGTCATCGCCAGTGGCGGGCCCGCCGGGGGCACCCCCGAGCTGCTGCGCGCCGTCGAGCAGCTCCGCAGCCTCGCCCACGACCTCCCCGACGGCGTGGCCTACGCCTGCATCGACATCGAGGCCGACTTCGCCAACATGGCCGCCGGGCTCACCGACCCGAGCTGGCGCGTCACGGGCGGGGCCCCACCCAACGGTGTGGCCGCCTGGCTCGTCGACGAGTTCGTCCCGGGCTCGTACCCGTACCAGGTGCTGGGCCCGCCGCACCAGGCCCGCCTCGGCGCCATCACCACCAGCGCCGAGCTGCTCAACGGCGGCCGCCTCGGCTTCACCATCGGCGACCCGGGCGCGTGGCTGCCTGGTGCTCCCACGCGCGCCTGGCAGCAGGCCGACGGCCGGTTGCGCCTCGAAGCGTGCCTCGTGGACCACGCGTCGTTCGACAACCTGGTGGCCGCCCGCGTCGGCAAGCTCGAGGGCAGCAGCCGGCCCCGGTCGATGCCCAAGGGCGCGGGCCGCATGACCGAGAGCAGCGGCGAGCGGCGCCAGGCCCTCGTCCCCGACCTCGACCGCGTCGTGCTCGAGGCGGGACCCCACCGCTCCCGGGGCGACCGGCTCAACATCCTCGAGCTGGTGTCGTGGCTCGACGGCCAGCCGCACTCCGACGAGCCGGCGCGGGTGTCGCCCTGCGCGGCCGCGTTCGTGGGCCAGTGGGCGGCCGACCTCGACCCCACCAGCCGCCAGCGCCTCATTCCCCGCGCACCGTCGCTGGTGGGCAGCGCGGGCGACGGCAGCCTCGAGTCCGAGCGGCGCTGGGCCGTCGCCGAGTGGCTGGCCTACGACCAGGCACCGGCGTGGCTGCGCCTCGCCGGCCTCACCGACGTGGCCGACCTCCTCGACCAGCTCGGCCCCCTCGACGACGAGACCGAGCTGCTCCAGGCCGTCACCCTCCTCGGCCGCGCCGCCCTGCTCGCCGACGAGCGCGGGGCGTTCACCATCGACCTGGCGGTGTCGGGCCTCGACGGACGCTTCCGCGAGGGCGCCTCGGCCTACCTGCAGCGGGCCGCGGCGGGCGCCTGGGAGCAGGTCCGGGGCCCCGTCGGGTGGCGCGCCGCCTGCCGTGCCGCCACCCACGACATCCCCCCGGTGATGGTCGACGCCACCAACTCGCTCATCGCCGCCCGCATCGCCGACCCGCTGTTCCGCCACCACGCCTCGGTCGACCCGAACACCCTGGCCGAGCGCGCCTGGAGCGCCGCGCTGCACGCCGTCGGCAACGAGGTGTGGAACCAGGGCTGGGCCGCGGTCGACGCGCTCACCACCACCTTGTCCAACCTCGACATCTCCGGCGCCCGCAAGGCGCTGCACGAGCGCGTCGACGACGGTCAGCTCACGGCCGCCACCAACCGGGCCCGGTTCGCGGCCCGCGACGTGCTGGTCCGCGCCGCCCTCTTCGCCGACCCCGACGAACGGGGCCACGCCTGGGACGACGCCGTCGCCCACGCCCGCGAAGTGCCCGGCACCGAGGCCTGGGTCGCCGTCACCGACGCCACGCGCGCCGGGGTCGGCGAGTGGACCTGGTCGGCTGCCATGGACGCGGCCCGCTCGGCCATCGCCGAGCCGCTCCACTCGCTGCCGCGCCTCGTGGGCCGCACCACGCTCGTGGCCGTGGCGGGCGAGGCCTGTGCCGCAGCCGCCCGGGCCACGGCCGCCGGAGGCGCCGCGGTGGCGCTCACCGAGGGCGCCAGCCTCGACGTGGTGCGTCAGGCCGCCGTCGAGGCGCTGTCGGGCACCGGCGCGCAGCTCACGTCGGGAGCCCTCACCTTGTTCGACCAGCTGGTCGGCCTCGTGGTCATCGACGACACCGTGCGGCTGCCCGAGCGCGTCGCCGAGCCCGCCTGACCTCCAGCTTCAGTGGGGGCCCGCGCCCCCGTTGCCCACCTCGGTGGCCCGCACCGCCGCGGCGAGCGCGTCGGTGCGACGGCGCAGCGCCCCCTCGGGGTCGATGCCCGCCGCGCGCGCGACGGCCACCACCGCCAGCAGCGCCTCGCCGACCGATCCCTCGTCGGGCTCCACCTCGACGGCCCGACCCGACGCGGCCACGTCGGCCACCCCTTCGAGCGCGCTGCCGGCCGCCACGGTGCGCGCCTTGCCGAGCACCTTCGCAGCTCTGGCCAGGGCCGGCAGCGTGGCGGGGATGCCGTCGAGCACGCTCTCGCGGCCCTTCTCCGCCTGCTTGAGGCGCTCCCACTGCCCCACCAGGGTGGCGGGGTCGACCTCACCCGTGGCCTCGAAGACATGCGGGTGGCGCGCCACCAGCTTGTCGTGGATGCCCCGGGCCACGTCGGCCAAGGTGAAGGCGCCCGCCTCGGAGGCGATGCGGGCGTGGAAGACGATCTGGAACAGGAGGTCGCCGAGCTCCTCCTCGAGGTGCTCGTAGGCCGTCACCAGCCGTTCGTCGAGCGCGAACGGGGTCGTGCCCGGCTCGTCGTCCGGCTCGACCGGTGCCGCCTCCCGCGCGTCGACCACCGCGTCGAGCGCCTCCAGCACCTCGTGCGACTCCTCCTGCAGGTGGCGCCGCAGCGAGGCGTGCGTCTGCTCGCGGTCCCACGGGCACCGCTCGCGCAACGTGGCCATGAGGGCCTCGAGGCGCACCACGTCGGCGCCGGGCGGGGCGGTGAGCGCCGGCACCCACAGGGCGGTGAGGTGGTCGGGCTCGAACGACCGGTCGAGGTCGCTCCAGTCCACCGTGAACACCGCCTCGTCAGGGAGGCCGAGCCGCTGCAGCACCGTGACCGGCTCGACCGGCGGGTCGTCGACCGACAGCTTGATGTCGGACAGCACCCAGCGGGCGTGGGCGTGCGCCACCAGCAGCGGGCCGCGCTCGCCGGCCGCGGCTTCGGCGAAGAGGTGGCCGTCGACGAGCCGCGCCCCCGACTCGACCGGGTCGACGCCGAGCCGGGCCCACGCCACGTCGAGGAACGACATGCCCGGCACCACCTCCACCTCGACGCGCTCGTCGGCCAGCAGCGTGGTCACCGAGCGCTCGAGGACGAACGGTGAGCCGGGCACGGCGTAGAGCACCTCGCCGTGCTCGACCGCGGCGGCGACCAGGTCCTCGACGATCTGTCGGTACACCTCGTCGAAGGTGTCGGCGTCGTTGTAGCGACCGTCGAACGTGCGCTCGGTGCGCGCCACCGACGCCGCGGGATGGCGCGCGGTGCGCAGGAAGCGCACGTCGACACGGTCGATGGCGGCCCGCGCGGCCGCGGTGACCGAGTCCGGTCCGGCGGGGCCCAGGCCCACGACCACGACCCGGGGCAGGCCGGGTGCGGCAGCCACGGGCGGGACCGGGGCCGTCAGTTCGCGGCGGGGACGGCTGCCGCGAGGGTGGTGCTGGTGACCGCCCTGCTGACCTCGGCGCCCTTCGGCGTGAGCACGCTGGGGGTGCCCTGGGCGTTCTTGCCCCAGGTGCCGAACCGCGGGTTCACGAACACGTCGGCCGTGCTGAGCGCATGGTTGAAGAGGGTCGCGAACTTGCCCTCACCGGGCGAGCCCAGCTGCGACACGATCTGCGCCTTCACCGACGAGAACGGCAGCACCTTGTGGCTCCGCAGCCGCAGCACGGCGTAGGCCACGCCGCTCTGCACCGAGGCCGGGCCGATCACGTCGCCGTCGGCCGAGGCGGTGAGGTCGACGATGGTGGCCTGGCTCAGGAGGGGCAGGAAGTTGTACTTCTGGGCGAGCGCCTGGAGCTGGCCGCACCCGAGGTCGCCGTCGCCCTTGGTGCCGTAGGCGGCGAACTTGCTCTTGACCGCGGTGGCCTTGGCCACGGTGGCGAAGTCGGCGCCCCCCCGCAGCTGGGCGACCGCTGCGGCCGCGTCGGCCTTCTTGGGGGCGATGATGGCGTCGAGGCAGTAGTTGGTGAACGACGGCTGGTTGGCCTTGTACGCGGCGAGCGCGGCGGCCGTGCCGTCGTCGCCGGCGGCGAGCTTGCGGGAGAAGGCGGTGTGCTGGGCCACGAGCTGGGTGAGCTGGTCCTGGAACCAGCTCGGGAGCGTCGCCCACTTGCGGGTGCCGTTGGCGCCGTTGAAGTGGTCGGCGAGCGACTTCTGCGCCGCCGCGGTGTCGGCGTCGGTCACCTGCACGTTGGCTTTCTCGACCTGCTGGTTGAGCACCGTCATCTGGATGAGGGTGTTGAGGTACTCGGTGAGGCTCGAGGTGGGGACCTTGCCCTTGGCGGGCGTGGCGCCCGTGGGGGGCGTCTCGATGGCGTTGTACAGCGCCGCGCCCTCGAAGAGGTGCTGGCTGCTGATCTCGTCACCGTTCACCTTGGCCGCAGGGGCTGTGCCCTTGTCGCAGGCCGAGGAACCGAGCACGAGGATCGAGAGGGTGGCGGCAGCGAGA
>JADGOP010000299.1 GCA_017882935.1 Actinomycetota bacterium | reverse complement strand
TGGCCAGCTCCGCCGCGACTGCCTGACCGAACTGGAACGGCGCGGACACGGTGCGGGCCACCGGCCCACGGCGGGCGAGCGCCTCGCGCGCGGACAACCCCCCACGGGTCGCGCCGAGCTGCGCGAGCACCTCGTCGGGCTCGAGCTCGTGCCACGGCGGGCGGGCCGGCGGGACGGGGCTCGGCCGCTGTGAGAGCGCCCACGCCGCGCGGGTGCTGTTGCCGATGGCGAGCAGCGCGGCCACGTTGACGCTCGTGAGCGCGCGGCGGCCTCGGGTGGTGCCGCCGGCCACCGCCAGCAGCGAGCCTGCGCTCGACCCCAGCAGCGCCATGGCCGCGCTCTGCCGGCTCACCTCGTGGGCCACACCCGCGGCCTCGACGATGAAGGCCGCATCCGTCAGGCCGTCGAACACCATGACGTGGCCGCCCCACACCGGGACGTCGCCCGGGGAGACCCCCACGCCCACGTCGGATGCGCCGAGCGCGCCCACGTCGTCGCGGCACAGCGACAGCACCACGCAGCCATCGGTCTGCAGGCCCCGGATCGAGTCGGTCAGCGCCGCACCGCCGTCGACCGCCAGGTCGGCCCCGACGCGGTCCACGAGCCTCGGCGGGCCACCCGCCACAGCCACCATGTGCTGCGCCTGCTGGGCGGCGTCGACCAGCTCCACCGCACCGAGCGCGAGCTCGTCGACCACCGAGAACACCGCCGCGAGGCGGCCGCCGTGGGCCAGGCCGAACGCCTCGGCACCCCGTGGCAGTCGCTTGACCGCACGGCGCGCGCCGAGCTCGGCCGGGAGGTCGAGCTGCGCGACCGGACCGACCGCCCACCCCGACCGCCGCTTCACGAGGAACGCCTGCTCCGGGTCGAAGAGGGTGCGCAGGCGCTGGCGCACCTCGACGTGGTCGGAGCCCTCGAGCAGCTCGAGCTGATCCACCTGCTGCGCCCCGCTGAGGAGCAGCTCGGCCTCGATGCAGACCGTGTCGACGGTGTCGAGGCGGCGCAGCGCGCGGGAGTCGGTGACCACGGCGCCGCGGTCGGCGAGCATGCGGCCGAGGTGGCCGGCGAACGTCTCCCGCCCGACCTTGGCGGCCTTCGGCACGCCGGCCATGAGGACGGCCGCGGCGGTGCGCGGGTTGCCGGTGGTGAGCCCCGCGGTGGCGGCACCGGCCAGCGAGGCCAGCGCGGCCCGGTCGGTGAACGTCCCCACGGGGCCGCCGGGTGCGGCGACCGGCCGAGGCTCGTCGTCGTGGGCGTCGACCCAGCGACCTGTCGGCTCACCGTGCAGCCGCGCCTCGACCAGCTCCCAGCGCCGCCGGCGTGCGGTGGCCTCGGTGTAGGTCGTCGCGCGCTGGAGGCCGTCGACCACCAGGCCCAGCGGCCCCTGCGCCAGGCCCTGCGCCGCGGCGTTGACGGTGGCCAGGGTGACGTCGGTGACCGGCGCGCCGAGCACGTTCTCGACCACCCGCCTCAGGCGGGGCTCGTTGTCGACGACCGACACGAGCGTGGCGAGCTCGATGGGGATGGGCGTGGCCTGCAGCACCGCGCCGAACGCTCCGATCCCGATGCCCGCGACGTCGGCGACGAGGCCGGCCAGGGCCCGCCGCGCCGGCTCGCGGTCGCCGGGATGATCGGGCCGCTCGAACCCGAACCGCTCACGGTGGGCGCCGTGCGCCTCCTCGACCTCCTCGATCACCTCGATGAGGTCGTCGGCGTCCACGGCGTCGCCGTCGAAGGCCACCACGACGCGACCCACGATCGCGTTCACCTCGGCCCAGTGGACCCCCTCGATGCTCGCGAGCGCCTCTTCGAGGTGCCGGGCCACCGGTTCGGACCCAGGGCGGGTCGCGGCGCGCACCTCGATGTGCGCCTTGCCGTCGCCGACCCACGCGCGCCGGTGACGCCGTCCGGAACGGGTCCACCGCACGGGCAGCACCCGTCCCAGGGGTGGGATCAACCAGAGCGTGGACAAGGCACCACGATGCCTGCTGCCAGCACCGTTGCCAACCCCGAGTTCCTGCCCGGAGGCAAATTCCATGCCCGGGGTCGGCTCACCCGCCCCCAGCGAGCGCGTCGATGGCGTCCTGCACGCTCGAGAAGAGGTGGTCCGGCGGGATCTTCTGCAGCAGCCCGCTGTGCTTCAGGTCGTGGTGCACCAGATGCGACGAACGGGCGATGGCGGTGGTGACGCCCCGCGCCTGGAGGTCGAGTGCCAGCTGCTGGAAGGCGCGGGCCCCGGTGTAGTCGATGTCGGAGATGCCGTTCGCGTCGAGCACGAAGGTCTTCACCGGCGTGGGCGACTGGTCGACGAGCTCCCGCACCTGCTCCGCCACGTAGTTGGCATTGCCGTACCAGAGGGGTGCGTAGATGAGGTAGACGAGGCCCCCCGAGACCTGTTCGGTGGGCCGCCCGATGTCGCGCGGGATCCAGTGGTCGGTGCCGGGCTCACGGCCCAGGACGGCGTCGCGCGGTCGGGCGCTGCGGCGTGTCCGGTCGAACAGCGAGAGCAGCACCGCCACCGCCACGCCGACCTCGATGCCGTACAGCGACACCGCGCAGAGGGTCACCACCGCGAGCCCGAACTCGAGCCGGTCGAAGCGCAGGATCGCCCGCATCTCCCCCACCCGGAACAGCCGGGTGGCGACGTACACGAGGATGGCGCCGAGCGTTGCCTGGGGGATGTCGCTCAGCAGCCCGGTGGCGTAGAGCACGACCGCCAGCGATGCGGCGGCGGCCGTGAGCCCGGCGAGCTGGCTGCGGCCTCCGGAGCTCGACACCACCTCGGTGCGCGGGGGGCTGGAGTTGACGGCGAACGAGCCGACGAGCCCCGAGGCCAGGCTGCCGGCGCCGAGGGCGACGAGGTCACGGTCGAAGTCGTCCGGGGTCGGAGTGCCCTTGCTCGCGGCGCGGACGGTCGCGGCGGTCTGGACGAGGCAGAGGAACGCGACCGTCAGCGCAGGGCCGATGAGGCGGCGCACGTCGCGCCACGACGCCGACGGCACCCCCACCGAGGGCCACCCGCCGTGGATGGTGCCGAGCACCGCCACGCCGTGGTCCTGAAGCCCGAGTGCGGCCGTCACCACCGTCGCGATCACGAGGCCGATGAGCGCCCCGGGCACGCGCCGGTCGATGTGCTCGCACGCCACGATGACCACGAAGACGAAGACCGCGATGGCCACGTCCCAGCCGTTCACGTGGCCCAGCTCGTGGCGGATGTGGGAGAGCCGGCCCATCGTCGACGTGCCCCCACCCGGGACCCCGAGGACCGCCGGGAGCTGGCCGACGACGATCTCCACCGCGATGCCGGCGAGCACCCCGGTGATGACCGGCGCCGAGAAGAGGTCCGACACCCAGCCGAGCCGCAGCAGCCCGGCCGCCACCACGAGCACCCCGACCATGAGCGCGAAGACCGGCACCAGGTGCGCGTAGCGCGGCGTGCCCACCACCGCGACCGCGGCGATGCCCGCGGCGAGGACCGGGGCGATGGTGGAGTCGGCCCCGGAAGAGAGGCTGGGGCTGCGGCCCAGCAGCACGAACATGAGCGAGCCCGCCACGAACGCGTAGAGGCCCACCACCGGCGGCACGTTGACCAACCGGGCGGTGGCCATCTGCTCCGGGATCGCGATGGCGACGAGCGTGAGGCCGGCGAGCAGGTCGGGCGCCAACCACGACCTGCGGTAGCCCGCCAGCGTCGGTGCGACCAGCCGGGCCCGCGTCGTCACCGCACCACGCGTCGATCTAGTCGGTGGTCGGTGACGTTGTGGCCTTCCGGGCCGCGGCCCGCGTCGCTGCCGCCTTCTTGGCGGGTGCCCGCTTCGTCGCCGCCTTCTTCGCCGCCGCCTTCTTCGCCGGTGCCTTCTTCGGGGCCGCCCTCGTCGCCGCCTTCTTCGGGGCCGCCTTCTTCGTCGCCGCCTTCTTCGCGGGTGCCTTCTTCGTCGCCGCCTTCTTCGCCGGTGCCCTTCGCGGCGCG
>JADGOP010000298.1 GCA_017882935.1 Actinomycetota bacterium | reverse complement strand
GGTGCAGTCAGCGAGGCCATAGGCTGCCAAATAGGCTGCCAAAGGTCGCTGGTCGTTGCGTACTCGAAATATTCGAGGATTTCGCAACCCGTTGACCAGCAGCTTTGTGGTGGGCGATAAGGGATTCGAACCCCTGACCCCCTGCGCGTCATGCAGGTGCTCTAACCAACTGAGCTAATCGCCCTTGGGGACTGGCGAGACTAGCAGGCCTCCGGGACGGCCCTGATGAGCCACGTGGCCGTCACACCCCACCACTAGCTTGCGGGCGTGGCGACGTCGAGTGCAGCAGGCCGCCGGCCCCGGCGACCCACGGTTCCCGTCGGGGCTCGGCACCTGTTGCACGGTGCTGCGGTCGACTTCGCCGCGTTGCGCACGGAGCTGCAGGTGCCCCAGGCGTTCCCCAGGACGGTCGAGACCGCGGCCGCGGACGTCGCCGCACACCGCACGCCCACGGCCGCCGACTACACGGTGGCCACCCAGCTCGACCTGGTCACGGTCGACCCGACCGGCAGCCGCGACCTCGACCAGGCCTTCGCCCTCGAACGCCACGGCGACGGCTTCCGCCTCTGGTATGCCATCGCCGACGTGGCCGCGTTCGTCCGCAGTGGCGACGCCGTGGACGCCGAGGCGTGGCGCCGGGGCGAGACCCGCTACTGCCCCGACCGCTCGATCCCGCTGCACCCGTCGAGCCTCAGCGAGGGGGCGGCAAGCCTGCTGCCCGAGAAGATCCGTCCGGCGGCGCTGTGGCGCATCGACCTCGACGGCGCTGGCGAGATCGTTCCGGGCGGGGTCGAGGTGCGCCGCAGCCTCGTGCGCAGCCGGGCGCAGCTGAGCTACGACGGGCTCACCGACCTGCTCCGTACCCGCAAGGCACCGGCTCCGGCGGCCCTGCTGCCCGTGGTCGGACGGCTCCGGCTCGAGGCGGCCAGGCTGCGACACGCCATCGACCTGCCCATACCCGAGCAGCGGGTGGTCCCCGCCGACCCGGCCGACCCCAACGGCCACTACACGGTCGAGTTCCGCCTGCCGCTCGACGTCGAGACCTGGAACGCGCAGCTGTCGCTGGTCACCGGCATGGCCGCGGCCAGCCTCATGCTCGACGGTGGCGTCGGCCTGCTCCGCACCCTGCCCGCACCGCTCCCGGGCTCGGTCGACCGGCTCCGCGCCGCCGCCCTGGCCCTGGGGGTGCCGTGGCCCGAAGGCGATCCGGTGGGCGATGTCCTGGCCTCGCTCGATCCGAGCCAGCCCGCCGCGGCCGCCTTCGCCTCGCTCTCGGCCGAGCTGCTCCGCGGCGCGGGGTACCGGGCGTTCGACGGCGACCCGCCTCCGACCGATGAGTGCGGCCATGCCGGCATCGCCGCGCCCTACGCGCACGTCACGGCACCTTTGCGCCGCCTCGCCGACCGCTATGCCACCGAGGTCTGCCTGGCGCTCTGCACGGGGGTCACCGTGCCCGACTGGGCCGTGTCAGCACTGCCCGCGCTCCCCGACGAGATGGCGTCGTCGAGCAAGGCCGCGCACGGGCTCGAGCGGGCCTGCGTCGACCTGGCCGAGGCTTGGCTGCTGCAACCCCGGGTCGGCGAGGTGTTCACCGCGGCCGTCGTGGAGTCCGGGCACGAGCGTGGCACCGTGGTTCTCGACGACCCGGCGGTGCGGGCCCGCTGCGACGGTCCGTCGCTCCCGTTGGGCCAGCGCGTCGACGTGCGGCTCGAGGTCGCCGATCCCGCATCGCGCGAGGTCCGGTTCACCTTTCCTGCCTGACACCACCATCGCTCGGGCAGCTCACCGCTACGGTCGACCGTCATGGCCACGCCGCTCGCCCGCTCGCAGTTCCCGGTCACCGAGCACCACATCTACCTGAACCACGCCGGCGTGGCCCCGCTCCCCCAGGCGGCGGTCGACGCCATGGTCGCCGACGCGCGGCACGTGGCCGAACACGGCTCGGCGGTCGAGCCGCAGCGCTTCGACCGTCTCGACGAGGTGCGGCTCACGGCTGCCGCACTCCTCGGCGTGCCCGCCACCGACGTGGCGTTCGTGAAGAACACCACCGAGGGCCTGGCGTTCGTGGCCGAGGGCCTCGACCTCCGACCGGGCCAGCGGGTGATCGTGCCCGACCGCGAGTTCCCGAGCACCCTGTTCCCCTTCCTCGCGCTGCGCGACCGGGGCGTCCGGGTCGATCTCGTCCAACCCCAGGGTCCCGGCGGCGCGCTGCCCCTCGAGGCCTTCGCGGCAGCCCTCGACGAGGCGCCGACGGCCCTGGTGACCTTGAGCTGGGTCCAGTTCGGCACCGGCTGGCGCACCGACCTCGAGGTCCTGGCCGACCTGTGCCACCGTCACGGCGCGCTGCTGTGCGTCGACGTGATCCAGGGTCTCGGAGTGCTGCCCTGCTCGCTGGTCGAGTGGGGCGTCGACTTCGCCGCCGCCGACGGGCACAAGTGGCTGCTGGGCCCCGAGGGCCTCGGCGTGCTCTACGTCGCCGCCGAGCACCGTGACCGGCTCCGGGTGATCGAGCCCGGGTGGGCGTCGGTGGCCCAGCGCGAGCAGTGGGACGACCTGAGGCTCGACTACGACGACTCCGCCCGCCGCTTCGAGGGCGGCACGCTCAACGTCGCCGGCGCGCTGGGTCTCGGGGCCTCGCTCGATCTGCTCGCCGGCGCCGCGGGTGGTCAGGGTGTCGAGGCCATCTGGGAGCACGTCGACGGGCTGGCCTCCCGCCTCACCCAGGGGTTGACCGAGGTCGGAGCCACGGTGCTCTCCGACCGGTCACCGTCGGCCCGCTCGGGCATCGTCACCTTCGCCGTCGAAGGTCGGTCACCCGAGGCCGTGGTGGAGACGCTCGCCGCGGCAGGCGTGGTCGCCTCCCCGCGAGGCGGCGGCACGCGCCTGTCCCCTCACGGCTACACCACCGTCGACGAGGTCGACGCCGTGATCGACCTGGTGCGCCGAACCTCCGCCTGATCGACCGACGCTGCCCGTGAACCTCGCCATCGTCGCCGCGGTCTTCCCGATCATCTTCATCGGCGAGCTGCCGGACAAGACGATGTTCGCGTCGCTGCTGATGGCGTCGCAGAGCCGGCCGCGCGACGTCTGGCTGGGCGCCGCCGGAGCCTTCCTCATCCACGTGATCATCGCCGTCACGGTGGGCGTCGCCATCTTCCGGCTCCTGCCCCACCGGGCCGTCGAAGCGGTCGTGGCGCTGCTGTTCCTCGCCGGCGGCGTGTTCGCCATCAGGGAGAGCCTCGAGAAGGAGGCCGAGGAGGTCGCGGCCGAGGAGGCCAAGGGCCACAAGGTCGTCACCACCGCGTTCATCGTGATCTTCCTGGCGGAGTGGGGCGACCTCACGCAGATCCTCACCGCCAACCTGGCCGCGCACTACCACTCGGCGATCTCTGTGGGGGTGGGCGCGGTCCTGGCGCTGTGGTCGGTTGCCCTGGTGGCGGTGCTCGGCGGCAAGGGGTTGCTGCGCCGCCTCAACGTGACGACGCTGCGGCGCGTGACCGCCGTCGTGCTGTTCGTCCTGGCGGGCATCACCGGGTGGAGCGCCCTCGGGCTGTAGTCGGGCACCCCGTTCCCGCGAGACTGGTGGCAACGGACGTTGCGGCTCACCCGGGCGTCCTCCGACCACGTGTGGAGGTGTCGAGCATGACCCAGATCGAGACGCTCACCGTGCCGGACGTCCAGATCGGCGACCCGGCCCTCGAGGACGAGCCACCCCAGGTCGCCCACATCGTCGCCCGCGAGGACAAGGCGACTGCCGGCGCGATCGTCACCGAGGCCATGGTGAACGGTACGGCCGTCACCGCGCTGTGCGGCTTCGTGTGGGTGCCCTCGCGCGACCCGAAGGACCGGCCGGTGTGCCAGGCGTGCGCCGACGCGCTCAAGGCGATCCTGGAGATGCGCGGCTCGCTCTGATCGACCCGGCGTCGCGCCTCGCGACGACCAGGAGCTCGCCGTCGCCGGCCCCGACGGGCTGCCGC
>JADGOP010000297.1 GCA_017882935.1 Actinomycetota bacterium | reverse complement strand
CCGAAGCCCTTGCCGAAGCGCGGCTCGACCGAGTGCAGGATCAGGTTGCGGAGCTCGGCCTGCTGGGTGGAGCTGAGGTGCCCGGCCTGCTCGCGCTGCAGCGGGCGGAGGTCGTAGAGCACCTGGTTGCCGTCGTCGCTGACCAGGACCGGCGGGCCCACGAGGGGCTCCAGGTCGTTGTTGAGCTGCTCGCCCCGGTCGACGTAGCCGCGGCGGTCGACGTAGAGCGCGTCGTAGCCCACCAGGGCGAGCCCCCGCACCAGCTGGGTGGTGCTGTGCGTGCCCCACGGGACCTGCCAGTCGGAGGCGCGGCCTCGCAGCCCACCGAAGCTGTAGCGCAGCTTGCCGTGGCCGAGGAGGTAGGGCGTCAGCAGGCTGTAGTCGGGCAGGTTCACCGTGGGCCCGGCCTCGGGGAACGTGGTGAGCGGCAGCTGGAACACCATGGCGTTCTCGGGCAGCAGGGCCTCCATGGAGTTGGTGAAGGCCTGCTCGGACTCCACCGTGCGGCGCAGCGACGTGTAGTGCGGCCGCACCGAGGCGGGCACCTGGTCGAAGAAGGCGAGCACCAGCAGCAGCGGCATCGCGGCCTGGGCGACCCAGCGCATGCGACCCTTGCTGCGCTCCTGCCACTGCTGCAGCAGCCAGCCCGCGCAGATCAGGCCGGCGAGCGACATGTCGAGCCCGAAGCGCCCCCACGAGCGGATCTGCGAGAAGCCGAACACGGCCAGGATGAAGCCGAGCCCGCCGACCGTGGCGATGAGCGTGACGGCCAGTCCGAGCGCACCGGCGGCCACCGGCAGGGGCATCTCGTCGTCGGTCGTGCCGTCGGTCCCGTCGCCGTCCGGACGGGCGCGGCCCCGCCCCAGGCCGCGCACGAGCAACCAGCCGATGCCCACCACCAGCCCGACGGTGGCGATGGCCCCGAGGTACATGCCGCCTTCGCCCGGTGCGGCAACCGCACGGGCTGTGGCGCCGAGGCGGGCGAGCCCCTTGACGCGGTAGTTGGCGTTGGGCAGCAGGGCCTGGGCGAGGTGGAGGGCGTAGCGCTCGGAGTCGGCGGTGGGGCGCTGGGCGACGAGGTGGTCGACGCCGTGGTGCGACCGCCAGATGATCTCGCGGATGTTGTTGGCGATGGTGACGAACAGGAGCGCGCCGGTGGTGAGCACGGCGGCGAGCAGCGTGCGCCACGAGCGGCGACCGAGGGCGCCGAGCAGGCCACCGGCCGCCACCAGGAACACCGCGAACATGGCGTAGTACGAATCGGACGAGGCGCCGACGAGCACGCAGAGGACGAGGATGACGAAGCGGCGCCGGTCCTCGTGCGTCCACGAGCCCTTGGGCACCACCAGCCGGGGGATCGGCAGGGTGCCTCGGATGGCCCAGACGGCCAGCAGGAAGCCCAGCGGGACGGGGAAGTACGCCGCCAGGAAGGCGTGCTTCTCGTCGTGCCAGAAGTGGTACGGCAGGAAGGTGAAGAGCAGGCTCACGAACGCCGCGATCGGGCGGCTCAGCCGCAGCTCGCGCGCCACCGCGTACGTCACCGCCGCCACCAGCCCGAAGCCCAGCAGGAAGTACACGCTCAGCGCGGTGTAGGGGTTCTTGGTGAAGAGGCCGATGAGCTGGAAGATCCAGAGGTGGACGCGGTCGCCGCTGATGGGGAAGTCGAGCAGGTTCTGCCCGAACGGTGCCCCGAGGCGTGACGTGGTGGCGTAGTCGCCGGTGGAGAGCAGGTTCTTGATGAAGAGCGCGTGCAGCTGCAGGTCGAAGCCGTCGGAGAGGGGCAGCGACAGCCGGTTCCCCCACGGCTGGTAGAGCACCGCGGCGAGCAGGATGGAGCCCGCGGCGAGCAGTCCCGGGGGGATGACGGCCCACGCCAGCCGCGCCGGCCACGAGGCCCGTTCCGCGGCGTTCCCGCTGGTGGGAGCATCGGCGTCGGACGGCTCGTCACCTGCGTCGGCGCGCGCGTCATCGAGTTGGGCGCCGACGTTCATCGGGGACACGGTAGGGGCGCCCCGCCCCCCGGACAATTCACCCTCCTGCGGCTCGGGGTCCGGCACCGGAGGGAACAGCCGATAGCCTGCGCGGCCGTGAGCATGCCCTTCTTCACTCCTGGCCAGGACCCCGGCCCCGACTTCGCCGAGCTCCTCCGCCGGTCGGCGGTGGCCGGCCCCGCGCTGACCGAGGCCATCGGTCCCGAGCTGCGCGTCCCCCACGGCACCACCGTGGTGGCGGTCCGCTACCTCGACGGTGTGGTGCTCGCGGGCGACCGCCGGGCCACGTCGGGCAACCTCATCAGCCACCGGTCGATCGAGAAGGTCTTCCCGGCCGACCAGCACTCCGGCGTCGCCATCGCCGGCGCGGCGGGCCCGGCCATCGAGATGGTCAAGCTGTTCCAGCTCCAGCTCGAGCACTACGAGAAGGTCGAGGGCGCGGCGCTCAGCCTCGAGGGCAAGGCCAACCAGCTCGGGCAGATGGTGCGCAACCACCTGCCGGCGGCCATGCAGGGCCTCGCGGTGGTGCCGCTGTTCGCGGGCTTCGACGTCCGTCGCGGCGTGGGCCGGCTCTTCCAGTACGACGTCACCGGCGGCCGCTACGAGGAGCACGAGATCGCCACGACGGGCTCCGGCAGCCTGCACGCCGGCACCGTGCTGAAGCTCGGCTGGCGCGAGGACCTGCAGCGCGACCCCACCATCGACCTGGCCCTCACCGCGCTGTTCACCGCTGCCGACGAGGACTCCGCCACGGGCGGCCCCGACCTCATCCGCGGCATCTACCCGGTCGTCGCCACCATCACGGCCGACGGGTTCCGCCGGGTCGGCGACACCGAGCTCGAGGAGCGCTCGCGCCGGCTGCTCGACGAGTTCGAGGCCAGGCAGCCTCGCCGCAACGGGGGAGACAGCGCATGAGCATGCCCTTCTACGTCGCACCCGAGCAGGTGATGAAGGACCGGGCCGACTACGCCCGCAAGGGCATCGCCCGCGGCCGCAGCCTGGTGGCCCTCATCGCCGGGCCGGGCATCCTCATCTGCGCCGAGAACCCGTCGAACACGCTCCGCAAGGTCAGCGAGATCTACGACCGCATCGCCTTCGGCGGGGTCGGCAAGTACAACGAGTTCGACCAGCTCCGCATCGCCGGCGTCCGCCACGCCGACCTCAAGGGCTTCAACTTCAGCCGCGAGGACGTCGACGCGCGCAGCCTCGCCAACCAGTACGCGCAGATCCTCGGGCAGATCTTCACCCACGAGATGAAGCCCATGGAGGTCGAGATCCTCGTCGCCGAGGTCGGGCACGGCTCGAGCGGCGACCAGCTCTTCCACATCCTCTACGACGGCACCGTCATGGACGAGACCGACTTCAGCGTGCTCGGCGGCGACGCCGATGCCATCGCCCAGCGGCTCAAGGAGTCGTGGCGGCCCGACGTCACCCTGGCCGAGGCCCTCGGTATCGCCGCGGCAGCCCTCGCCGGGCCGGAGCGCACCCTGGGCGCCGACGACCTCGAGGTGGCGCTGCTCAGCCGCGACGGGGAGCGCCGCGCGTTCCGCCGGCTCGCCGACACCGATGTGGCGTCGATGCTGGCCTCGCTGCCCCCCGCGTCGACGCCCGCCGTCGCCGCCGAGCCCACCGCGGTTCCTGAGGCCGACGACACACCAGACAGCTAGAGCCACCGTTCACGCTGCGAGCACCGGTAGGGTGCGGCCGTGGAGCGACGCATCTTCGGGCTCGAGAACGAGTACGGGGTCACCTGCACGCTGCGCGGGCAACGACGCCTGAGCCCCGACGAGGTGGCCCGCTACCTGTTCCGCCGCGTGGTGTCGTGGGGCCGCTCGAGCAACGTCTTCCTGGCGAACGGGGCGCGGCTCTACCTCGACGTGGGCTCCCACCCCGAGTACGCCACGCCCGAGTGCGACTCCATCTACGACCTCGTCGTGCACGACAAGGCGGGGGAGCGCATCCTCGAGCAGCTGCTCGCCAGCGCCGAG
>JADGOP010000296.1 GCA_017882935.1 Actinomycetota bacterium | reverse complement strand
CTCGGGCTCGGGCTCGGGCTCGGCACCACGGAGGTGGCCGGCTGTGCCCGGGCCCGGCGCCCGGTCGTGCTCGTGGCCGTCGACGAGCGCGTCGCGGCGGATGTCGTCGAGCTCGCCCAGCCAGTCGGCGCGCGCAGAGCGCGAGCGCGCGGCCGAGATGACCGCCAGCAGCGCTCCCCCGAGCACGAGGATCGCCGCGGCGACGAGCAGGATCGGTAAGAGCATGGACGGGGAACCCCAGGAGCTGGTGTCGAACGGCGGACGGCGCGCACCGATCCGGCCCGTCGAGCGTACGGCACCACACCCGCCGCTCCACGGACCGCCCGGGCAGCCCGGCGCGGCCGGTCGTGGCGCGAAGCGTGAGTCGCTACCGTGCGGCCATGCCCGAGCTCCCCGAGGTCGAGACGATCCGGCGGCAGCTCGCGCCCCGACTCACGGGGCGTCGCGTGAGCGCCGCCTGGGCGTTCCCGCACCCGAAGTTCGACGAGGCGCTCCTCACCATCGGCGCCACCGTCAACGGTGTCGGCCGCCGCGGCAAGTACCTCATCGCCCCGCTCGACGACGGCCGCGAGCTGATCATGCACCTCGGGATGACGGGCGCGATGGGGTTCGTCGACGAGCCGCTCGACGGACGCGACCTCGCGCCGGCCGACCCGTTCGTCCGGGCCCGGTTCCGGTTCGACGACGACGCCACCCTCGAGCTCCACGACGTCCGTCGCTTCGGTCGGGTCGCGGTGGTCGAGGCCGGCCACTACGACCGGCTCCCCACGCTCGCCGCGCTCGGGCCCGAACCGCTCTCCGACGACTTCACCCCCGAGCACCTGTGGCGCGCCCTCGCGCGGAGCCGCCGTGCGGTGAAGACCCAGCTCCTCTCCCAGCGCGTCGTGGCCGGCGTGGGCAACATCTACGCCGACGAGGCGCTGTGGCGGGCGCAGGTGAGCCCCATGTCGCACCGCGTCGGGCTCGAGCGGGCGACGGTGTTGCGCAACACCGTCCGCGACGTCCTCGTCGAGAGCCTCGACCACGGCGGCACCCGACTGCGCAACTACCGCACGGTCGAGGGCGACACGGGCGCGCACCAGTTGCACCTCGACTGCTACGGCCGGGCCGGCCTGCCCTGCACCCGCTGCGGCACCGAGCTGCGGCACCGCGACCTCGACGGGCGCGGCACCACGTGGTGCCCGAGCTGCCAGGCACGTTGAGGGCGCGACGAGCAGCGGCCAACTACCGTCGCCGCCCATGACCGACCTGTTCTCCATCTCCGGCAAGACCGCCCTCGTCACGGGCGGATCGCGCGGCATCGGCCTCATGATCGCCGAGGGCTTCGTGCGGGCCGGCGCGAAGGTCTACATCTCGTCGCGCAAGGCCGACGTCTGTGCCGAGGTCGCCGAGTCGCTGTCGGCGCTCGGCACGTGCATCGCCCTCCCCGCCGACCTCAGCACCGAGGACGAGTGCCGTCGCCTCGCCGCAGAGGTGGCCGCGCGGGAGCCCGAGCTGCACATCCTCGTGAACAACGCCGGTGCCACCTGGGGCGCCCCCATCGCCGAGTTCGACGACGCGGCGTGGGACCGCACGCTCGACCTCAACGTGAAGGGCGTGTTCCACCTCACCAAGTTCCTGCTGCCGCAGCTCGAGGCCGCCGGCACCCTCGACGACCCCGCCCGGGTCATCAACATCGGGTCCATCGACGGGATCCAGGTGCCGATGCTCGAGACCTACTCCTACTCGGCCAGCAAGGCTGCGGTGCACCAGCTCACCCGGCACCTCGCCAAGCGCCTCGCCCCCACGATCACCGTGAACGCCGTGGCGCCCGGGCCCTTCGAGTCGAAGATGATGGCCGCCACGCTGGAGGCGTTCGGCGACAGCATCGCCGAGAGCGCCCCGCTCAAGCGGATCGGTCGCCCCGACGACATGGCCGGCATCGCCATCTTCCTGGCGTCGCGGGCCGGCGCCTACCTCACCGGCACGATCATCCCGGTCGACGGCGGCATCGCCACGGTCGGGTGAGGAGGACACCATGAGCGAGCCCCTCGACCCCGACGAGCCCACCCGGTTCCTGCCACCCGAGCCAGGCGCAGGCGGGCCCGACCCTGACGCCACGCAGGCCGTGCCGCCGGTGGGGCAGCCCACCGACCCCGGCGTCACCCAGCAGGTCCCCACCACCGACCCCGCCGCCACCCGCGCCTACGTCGCGGCCCCCGCAGCTGCCGCCGGCGCGCAGGTTCCCGCTGATCCCGAGGCGGCCGGGACCGGGCGCACCGAGGGTCGTGACCCCGTCGACCGCGCCCTGGTCATCGGCATCATCGTGGTGGTCGCCATCATCGTCGCCGTGGGCGCCTTCCTGATCGGGCGCAACAGCCACTCGAACAGCCCGGCGACGTCGAGCACCTCGTCGACCAGCTCCACGTCGTCGACCACCTCCACCTCGGCGCCGGCCACCACGCTGCCGCCGACCACCACCCCGCCCACGGTCGCGCCGACCACGGTGCCGCCGACCACGGTGCCGCCCACGACGGTGCCCCCCACCACGGCGGCCCCGCCCACGACGGTGGCGGCCACCACCGTGGCCCCCAACTGAGGGCGATGCTGCGGGTCAGCCCTCCCCGGCCAGCATCCGACGGGGGTTGGTCACCAGCATTTGGTCGACCTGCTCCTGGGTGACCCCACGGGCCAGCAGCGCCGGCAGCACGTCGTCGTGGATGTGGGTGTAGTGCCAGTTGGGCATGATCGCCTCGCGGGTGGCCGTGAGGTCGGGGTCGAAGAAGTCGATGAAGCAGGCGGCGTCGTGTGACAGGACCATGCGGTCGGCGTAGCCGCGCTCGCAGAGCGCGGCCACCGTGGCCACGCGTGACTCGAAGTCGAGGACGGCGTCGATGCCGAACCGGTCCATGCCCAGCACGCTGCCGGCGTCCATCAGCTCCATGAGGTAGTCGAGGTCGGTCGAGTCGCCCGAGTGGCCGATGACGACGCGCTGCAGGTCGACCCCCTCCTCGCGGAACACCCGCTGCTGGTCGAGGCCCCGCCGGGTGCCCACGTGCGTGTGGGTGGTGATCGGCGTGCCGGTGGCGAGGTGGGCCTGGGCGACCGCCCGCAGCACCCGCTCGACGCCGGGGGTGAGGCCCTGCTCGTCGGTGACGCACTTGAGGATGCCGGCACGCACCCCGGTGCCGGCGATGCCCTCCTCGATGTCCTGCACGAAGAAGTCGACCATGGGGTCGCGGCGACCCGAACCTGCGTCGGGCAACCGGTAGTGGAACCAGAACGGCAGGTCGCCGTAGGTGTAGATGCCGGTGGCCACCACGATGCGGAGGTCGGTCTGCGCTCCCAGCTCGACGAGCCTCGGGATGAAGCGCCCGAGGCCGACGACCGTGGGATCGACGATCGTGTCGACCCCACGCGCCTTCAGCGCATCGAGCTTGGCGAGCGCGTCGGCGCGCCGCACGTCCTCGTCCCAGTCGTCGCGCTGGTCCTGCATCTCGGGGTTCAGCACGAAGACGTGCTCGTGCATCAACGTGACCCCGAGGTCGGCTCCGTCGATCTCTCCACTCACGGTCGGCACCGTCGCCATGGCAGTCCCCCTTCACCCCTCGTCGTCGTGCGAGCCGTGCCAGCTTCGCACCTGAGGCGAGGCAATGCCCTGGTGACGGGGCGTGTTCGTACGGCCACCCAAACATCTGCCAACATCTCGGCGCCGACACGGGTCGGCGTTGCGCTCAGGGGAGGGTGCCGTGTCACCGAACGACGGTCAAGGGATGCCGGGTACGCCGGAGCCGCCGGGGGGTTGGATCCCACTCGGCCCATCGGAGGCACCCCCGCCGGGTCGGCCCGGCTGGACGCCACCGCCGCCACCGGCGCGTCGCCCTGCGGGGCCGCCGCCGCAGGCCCCGTACCCCCAGCAGCCCTACCCGCAGCAGCCGGCCGCGCCCCAGCAGCCGGCGCAGCAGCAGCCGCCCCCCGGCTGGCCCACGGCGCCCCAGGCACCAGCGGGCGCGCCGCC
>JADGOP010000295.1 GCA_017882935.1 Actinomycetota bacterium | reverse complement strand
CTCCCGGGAGCTCAGGCGTGGATCGGCGGGATGCGGTGGGCCCAGGGAGCGGCCTGCTCGAGCTGACCGGCGAGCGAGAGGAGGAGCTCCTCGTGGCCGCGGCCTGCGGCGAACTGGATGCCGATGGGCAGGCCCTGGTCGTTCCACGCGAGGGGGAGCGAGATGGCGGGCTGGCCAGTGACGTTGAACAGGGGCGTGAACGGCACGAACGTCGCCGCCCGGAACAGCCCGGTGAGCGGCTCCTCGGGTGGCGAGTCGAAGGTGCCGAGCGGCACGGGCGGCTCGCCGAGCGTGGGCGTGAGGAGCAGGTCGTGATCGGCCTGGAACTCGGCGACCTGGCGGGTGGCGCGTTGCAGGGCCTGCACCGACTTGAGGTAGGCGTCGGCGCCGATGGCGCGGCCGGCCTCGACCAGCGCCCAGCTGAGGGGCTCGAGGTCGTCGGGCCCGGCCGTGCGGCCCATGCGCTCCTCCCAGTCGAGCATCATCCAGGCGTTGGCCGCGGCCCACACGTTGATGAAGTGCACCAGGAACGCGTCGCCGTCGATCGGGAGCGAGGCCTCGACCACCTCGTGACCGAGCGACGTGCAGAGCTCGGCCGCGGCGCGGGCCGCGGCGATGCAGTCGGGGTGCGCGGGCGTGCCGTCGGCGCCGTCGACGATGAGCGCGATCCGCAGGCGCCCGGGCGGTGCGGTGACCGCCGCGGCGAAGGACGCGCCCCGGATCGGCGGGGCCGCGTAGGGGTCGCCCGGCATCGGGCCTGCGACCGCGTCGAGCATGGCCGCGGTGTCGCGCACCGAGCGGGACACGACGTGCTCGCAGACGAGGCCACCCATCAGGTCGCCGTACTGGGGCGCCGCCGACACGCGGGCGCGCGACGGCTTGAGGCCGACCAGCCCGCAGCACGACGCGGGGATGCGGATCGATCCCCCGCCGTCGTTGGCGTGCGCCACCGGGACCATGCCCGACGCGACGGCCGCGGCCGACCCACCCGAGGAGCCGCCGGGCGTGCGGGTGGGGTCCCACGGGTTGTGGGTGGCGCCGAAGCGGCGCGGCTCGGTGGTGGGCAGGATGCCGAACTCGGGCGCGTTGGTCTTGCCGAGCACCACGAGCCCGGCCCGCACGAAGCGCCTGGTGAGCTCCTGGTCGACCGTCGAGACGTAGTCGCCCGAGAAGTCGGTGCCCTCGTTGAACGGGGTGCCCGCCAGCTCGGCGCCGAAGTCCTTGAGCAGGAACGGCACCCCGCGGAACGGGCCGTCGGGCAGGGTGCCTGCAGCCTCGGCGCGGGCCCGGTCGAACAGCGGGTGGATCACGGCGTTGAGCTGGGGGTCGAGCTTCTCGATGCGGGTGATCGCCGCCTCGACCAGCTCCGTCGGGGAGGCCTGCCCCGAACGCACCAGCTCCGCCTGCGCGGTGGCGTCCAGGAAGGCGAGGTCGGTCGCGTCGTCGCTCATCGCCGCCGAACCTACCCCTCCCCGGGCCCGGGCTGCCGGGCCGTCCTACGCTGTGCCGGGCAGGACTCGTCCCGACGACCATGCGGGGGTCTCGATGTCCAAGCTGCGTGTCTCGATGACATTGCCCGGGGCGATCTCGCTCGGCGCCTACGAAGGCGGTGCGCTGGCCGCCCTCCTCGTCGCCGCCAGGGCCCTCGGCGAGGACCTGGTCGTGGTCGACTCGATCGCCGCCGCCTCCGCCGGGTCCATCACCGCGCTCCTCGCGGCCCGGTCGCTGCTGCGCAACGTCGACCCCGTGACGTTGCTGACGAAGGCCTGGGTGGAGCTCGACTCGTTCAACGCCATGAAGACCCACTCGCTCGACTCCCCGCTGTCGGGTGACTCCCTGTCGAAGATCGCCGCCGCCACGGTCGGCCCGGACGGGGTGCCCGACGGACCCGCCGGCGGCCGCCAGCAGCAGTCGATCCGCCTCTCGTTCGCGCTGGCCAACCTCGCCGGCATGACCTACGACATCCCGACCATCCAGGCGGGCACCACCGTCCAGGCCACCACGAACCTCGACTGGTTCGACGCGGAGCTCGGGCCGGCCGACGACGCGGCGCGCTACCTCGAGATCGCGCCCTTCGCCCTCGCCTCGGGCGCCAACGCCATCGGCTTCCCGCCGAAGAACCTCGACCGCAGCGCCGACCGCCAGAAGTACCTCGACGCGGGGCTGCAGGGGTTCCCCGCCGACGGCAGGTTCTGGTACACCGACGGCGGCACGGTCAACAACGAACCGCTCGGGCGCACCATCGACCTCGTCGGCGACATCCCCGATGACCCCGAGGCGAAGCGGCTGTACCTGCTGATCCACCCCGACCCGTCGGCGCCGGCCGATGCCACGTCCGGGCCCTGGTCGGGCGACAGCCCCCAGCCGTCGTGGACGCGCACCGGCACGCACGCCATCGGCATGGGACCGTCGCAGTCGATCTACGAGGACCTCCGCAAGCTGCAGAAGACGAACTCCCGGCTCGAGTGGTCCCGGTCGATCACCGAGGCCGTCGAGACGGGGGTGGCCGGCGCGGTGAGGAAGCTGGGGTTGTCGGTCGAGCAGGCCCGGACGTTGCGCGGCGCCCTCACCGACGCCGCCAGGACCTCCCTCGACACCGTGCGCGCCGCCCAGGAGGCCACCACCGCGGCTGCAGGCAGGCCCACCCGACCACGCGACGACCCCGGCCCGAACCTCGAGAACGTGCTCACCAGCCTCGTCGAGGCGGCAACCGGCCTCGAGGGTCGCAACCCCATCACCGTCGAGGTGGTGTCCCCGCTGCTCCAGGCGACCGCCGGCCAGCGGCCCGCCGACCTGCTCGCGGGCCTGTTCCTCTTCCACTTCGGTGGCTTCCTCGACATCAAGTTCCGCCAGAGCGACTTCGCCCTGGGCTACCGCAACATGCGCTACTGGCTCGAGCACGACCTGGCCAGGCACCTCCCCGCCGGCACCGACCTCGGACCTGCCCGTGCCGCCGTGAAGGCGCGCTACGACGAGCTGGGTTGGGATGACATCGACTGGGGCGGCGCCGGCTTCGGTGCGCTCTCCGGGCGGGAGCAGCTGCAGCTGGCGGAGCTCGCGTTCCACGTGGGCCACGTCGTCGCCAACGACATCCACAAGGGCTGAGCGGCGCGGAACCGCAGGCCGGAGGCCCGCGCGAACCCGCCGTGGCGAGGGTCACGAAGATGTCAGGCCCAATGACTCTACTTTGGAGGGCGAGAGGCGCCGACAGTCACACAGGAAGCGGCGACCGGACTCGGGAGGGTCATGGCACAGCTCGACCACAGCGACGACAGCAAGGTCGACGTCGACGGGCGGCCACGTGCCCTCGCAGGGCCCCATCCGCTCTCGATGGTCTACGGCGGCGGCGGCGCGTTCGGCATCGCCTACGGCGCCGGGGTGGCCCACGGGCTCGCCGCCACCGGCATCGCGGTGGCGGAGGCCCCCGCGATCGGCACGTCGGCGGGATCCTGGGTGGCCTCGGCGGTGGCGCTCGGCTTGGACTACGAGGACTTCGAGGACGTGGAGGCACCCCGGGTGCCGACCCGGCGTCGGGACGCGCTCATCAAGCCCGCCCGCGAGGTGTTCGGCGAGGCCCGCCACCCGCTCGTGGCCGTCTCGGCCGTGTGCGTGAAGAGCCGCCGGCGCCACATCCTCGACGGGGCGCGGTACCCGCTCGCCGACCTCGTCGCGGCGTCGTCCGCGGTACCCGGGCTGTTCCCTCCCCATCGCGTCGACGGGCGCCTCTACGTCGACGGCGGCATGTGGTCGGCCACGTCGGTCGATGCCGCGGCCGAGGCCGACGAGGTCATCGTGGTGGCACCCCTCGCCGGGAGCGCCATGGGACCGATGGGGCGCAGCGCAGGATTCTTCCTCGAGCGCGAGCTGCGCGCCTGGCGCGACCGCCACCCCGACAAGACGATCACCATGATCCGCCCGAACCACGCCATCGCCCGGATCCTCGGCCGCAGACCCCTCGCGGTGTTCGACGCCGACCGGGCGCGGCGGGTGTACCCGCTCGC
>JADGOP010000294.1 GCA_017882935.1 Actinomycetota bacterium | reverse complement strand
CGCCGCCGAGCTCCGGCCCGCCGTGATCGTGCTGCTCAACCTCAGCCGTGACCAGCTCGACCGCTACGGCGAGGTCCGCATCATCGGCGGTCGCTGGCGGACCATGCTCGGGCTGCTGGGCGCGGGGGACACGCCGTCTCCCGGCGGCCCCACCGCCGCGGTCGAGGCAGGCGCGGCACACGTGGTGGCGAACGCCGACGACCCCCTGGTGGTCTGGTCGGCCGAGCCGGCCCGCGACGTCACCTGGGTCGCGGCCGGCGCGGCGTGGACGGCCGATGCCGCGGTGTGCCCGGAGTGCGGGGGCGTCATCACCCACGACGACGTCGGGTGGCGGTGCGACGGGTGCGCGCTCACGCGCCCCGAGCCGCACTACCACCTCGACGGCGACGTGCTCGTGGCGCCCGACGGTCAGCGCGTGCAGCTGCAGCTGCAGCTGCCGGGTCGCTTCAACGTGGCGAACGCGGCCATGGCGGCCGCTGCTGCGGCGCACGCCGGGGTGCCCCTCGCCGCCGCCGCAGCCGCCATGGCGGGCACCACCGAGATCGCCGGCCGCTACCGGTCGGTCACCGTGGGGGCCCACGACGTGCGGCTCCTCATGGCCAAGAACCCTGCCGGCTGGCAGGAGGCCCTCGGCATCCTCGGGCCGCCACCCACCCCGGTCATCGTGGGCATCAACGCCCGGGTCGCCGACGGGCACGACCCCTCGTGGCTCTGGGACGTGCCGTTCGAGCTGCTGCAGGGCCGCACCGTCGTGGCCACCGGCGACCGCGCCCGTGACCTGTCGGTGCGCCTGCACTACGCCGGCGTGCCGCACACCGTCCACCTCGGCGCCCCGCTCGACGCGGCCCGCACCTTCCCGGCCGGCGACGTCGACCTGGTGGGCAACTACACCGTGTTCGCCGACGTGCTCGAGGGCCTCCGGTGACGCTCGATCGACCGCTGCGCATCGTCCGGCTCTTCCCCGACCTGCTCGGCACCTACGGCGACGACGGAAACGCCGTGGTGCTCGCCCAGCGAGCCCGCTGGCGCGGCGTCGAGGCCGACATCGTCGACGTCCGGTCCGGCGACCTCATCCCCGACGACGGCGACATCTACGTCATCGGTGGGGGTGAGGACGGACCGCAGACCGCAGCCGCGCGCCAGCTCGCCGCTTCGGGAGCGCTCGGCCGTGCGGTCGAGCGGGGCGCGCCGGTGCTGGCCGTGTGCGCCGGGTTCCAGCTGCTCGGCACCAGCTTCCTCGGGCCCGACGGCACGTCCACCGCAGGCCTCGGGCTGCTCGACGTCGTCACCGAGCGCAGCACCGGGCCGCGCATGGTGGGCGACGTGATCTCCGACGCCGACCCGAGCCTGGGTCTCCCGCCCCTCACGGGGTACGAGAACCACGCTGGCGCCTCGCGCCTCGGCCCCACGGCCCGGCCGCTCGCCAGGGTCCGGCGCGGCACCGGCAATGGCACGGGCGACGGGGCCGAGGGCGTGCTCGCCGGACGCGTCGTCGCCACCTACCTGCACGGCCCGGTGCTGGCCCGCAACCCTGTGTTGGCCGACCTGCTGCTGGCCTGGGCCCTCCACGTCGTGCCCGGCTCGCTGGAGCCCCTCGACGACTCGCTCGTCGACGCGCTCCGCGCCGAGCGCCTCGCCTCCCGCTGAGGGACGCCCGACTGCTCGCTTGCGTGGCGCGAGGTGGTTGCTGAGCATCCAGGAACGGACACGCAACGCCCGGATCCGACAAGCCGTCGGGACCCGACGGGCCCCTGCTGGTCGTGAAGGGCGCTGGTGCGCACATCCCGACGTTCGGGAACATGCACTCGGCGATCGGCTCGCGGACGGCCAACCCGTTTGCGGTGTCGAGCGACCCGACGAACCGGGCGAGGTCGCTCACCTGCTCGCCCCCGATCACGTCGACCTCGGTCGTCACCCAAGCCGTGACACGCCCCGGGTCTCGGCGGATGCACGGGCTGCATCCCGACCGATGCGATGTAGCCCCCGGGCCAGACGCTGCTGAGGGGACGAGGGTCCAAGCCGGCGCGTGGCGGGAGCACCGTGACACCACCGCCCCCGGGATCTCGATCGCCAACCGGGCGATCACCTTGCCGTTCTGCCCACCTCGCTCCCGCACGAACTGCTCCACAGCAGCGACGACCAACCCGTTCATCGGACTGATGTGCTGCTCGTTCGGGTCCCATGCCCGCCGACGTGCTCGGTGGGTTAGAACCGATCGACGCCGACGTCGCTCGAAGTAGTAGGCGCTCACGTCGTCAGCGTGTCGGGTCGACGCGCCACCGCTTCAATCGGCGGTCAGCTCGCGGCGGGGCCCTGCGTTCAGGCGGCGCTGTTCCAATCGAGGTGGGGTGGAGCGGGGCCCTTGGAGACGGTGAGGCGGGTGCCGTCGGGTCTGGTGCAGTGGAGCTCGCCGTGTTCGTCGCGTCTGAGGCGGTAGCCGCCTTCGTGGACGCGGTGATGGTGGAAGCTGCACAACAGGGTCATGTTCGACAGATCGGTCGGGCCGCCGTCGATCCAGTGGACGAGATGGTGCGCGTTGGTCCAGCCGGGTGGGCGATCGCAGCCCGGGAAGGTGCAGCCGCGGTCGCGGGCAGCCAACGCCCGGCGTTGCGCGGGCGACGGGAGGCGAGCGGTCAACCCGAGGTCGATGGGGGTCGAGGCCGGGCCGGTGACGACCCGGGAGATGCCGGCATCGCAGCACCACCGCCGCGCCGTGTGCGCGGAGACGGCGGTGCCGGTTGCGGTTTCACCGACGATCTCGCCTGACTCGGCAGCCGCGAGCCGGGTGACGTCGACGATGGCGGTGATGGCGGGCACGTTGACACCGCTTCCGTCGTCGCCTGCGGCGGTGGCTTGCAGGAGGAGCTCGAGCAGGGCGTCGTGGCGGCGTTGCGCCGCGCTCGACGCGACCTTGGTGCCGGTGGCGTCGGCTTCGGCCTTCTCGGCGCGATACAGCTCGCGGGCGCGGCGGTCGAGGGCGTTGCGGAGGATCTCACCGGCCTCGGCGGTGAGGTTGCCATCGACCCGCCAGGCGCCCTGGAATGTCTGGGAGCAGTGCAGCGACCGGGCCGCGTGGTCGCGGGCAGCGCGGTCCGCTTCCCCGGCGACATCGACCAGGGCGCGCCACTTGGCCAGCAGCAGCGGCACCTGGTCGACGCGCACCGTCTGGACCTGCTCCACCAGCAGCGCCTCGTGCGCCGCGTAGGCCTCGGGCAGGTCCTTGGCCACGTCGGCGAGCAACCGGACCTTCGGGAAACCCAGCTTCCCCGAACGGAACGCTGCCTCGGTGACCGGCATGGCGCGCAGGCCGCGCGCCACGCGGAGCTCCGACGCCACCGCTCCCCGGGCCTGTTCGGTGCGCGCCGCCACCCAGCCGGCAGCAGTGCGGGCGCCGTCTGCGGCCCACGCCACCCGGGCGTCCCATACCCCCAACATCGCGACCCGACCGGCCTGGAGCCGGGTCAGCTCGGCATCGAGCTCGACGAGCAGCTCCGACAACACGGCGTCTGGCAACTCCCCCGCACCCAGGCCCGTGAGCGCATCCGCCGCGTCCCTCACCGCTGCCACGGCACGCGCCACCCCCGAACCGCCCCCAGGCTGGCTCTCGCCGGGCACACGTCGATCGGACATGTGTTCGAGCCTATCGGTCGCTACCTATCGATAGCAACCCTCATTTCGAGCAATGCGAGCGGACCCGGCGATCGGGGGCACCCCCCGACGGATGGCGCAACTGGTGTTGGGCCGTCACGACTGGCGACTGTCCCCTTCACCTACATCCCCCTGACCCGGGACCCAAGGCGGTGGCGACGTCACAGGGGTTGGTCGGCGAGACCCCCCGAGCTTGCCGCCGAGACGCTCCACCGACGACGGGTCCATGCCCCACAGGCCCAGCCCGAGCCGGGCGTCCGTCGTCGACCGCACCGGTGCGTTCTCGGGGGTTCGGGGTCTTTCGCCTCTGCTACCCGGCCATGACCACGGTCGAGACTGGGAATCGACGATCT